>DATCOR010000049.1:0-1783 GCA_036564585.1 Candidatus Limnocylindria bacterium
GAAGCGGGCGCGCCGGACGCTGCCGCCGATCCTTACCGGGCTCATCTGGGGCGCCGTCCTCGCGAGCGCCGCGCTCGTCGCCGACGCGGCGCTGGTCGGCATCGGCTACGCGACGGGCTCGTTCGGCACCTTCGTCACGAACCTCATTCCGGACGCCGTGCCGGCAGACCTCACGGTCACCGAGACCACCGGCCAGGTCAACGCCGCGCCGCTCCTCGACGCGACGCCCCAGTTCACGAAAAGCAGCGCGCTCGTCGTGCAGGGGATCGTCCCGTCGTTCGGGCGTGCGGCCGACCGGAGGGTCTCGATCGCGCTGAACGGCGGCGCCGCGGTCCTCGTGCCGTACGACGCGAACGGCCATTTCGCCCTGCCGGTGACGCTCGCCGACGGCACGAACCAGCTGTTCATCGCCCTCGTGAGCCCGACCGACACGATCGCGCTGACGAGCGTGACGGTGGTGCTCGACACGATCGCCCCGCCGCTCACCCTCGCCAAGCCGGCCAACGGGGACAAGATCGACGGCACGAACCTCACGGTCGAGGGCAAGGCCGAGCCTGGCGCGACGGTCCTCGTGAACGACCGGAGCGTCATCGTCGGCCAGGACGGGAGCTTCAACGACACGGTCACGGTGCCCGCCGGGGCGCTTCCGCTCACGGTCATCGCCCGCGACCGCGCCGGGAACGAGACGAAGACCCAGCTGTCCGTCACGATGAACGGAAAGCCGACGCTCGGCGCAGCGGCGATCGTGAGCGTCACGCTCGCGAACGGGACCGTGAAACCGGGCGGCTACGTGGGCGCGACCATCACCGTGACGAACCTCGGGAAGCCGGTCGTCGGGCAGCAGGTGTCGCTCCAGGTCGGGGTGATCCCCATTGGCAGCGCCGTGACCGACGCGGCCGGGAAGGCCGCGATCAGCTTCGCCGCCCCGCCGAACGAGGGCGTCGCCCAGGTCGTCGTGCTGGCCGGCAACGCCACTGGGAGCGCCATCCTCACCGTCGCCAAATAGGCCCATTCGGCCACCGGCCGGAGTAGCCTCATTCCGGCATGAACGAGGAAGACGTTCGCTCCACGCTCGCGAAGAGCCCGGTCCTGGCGGATCTCGATCCGACCGCGCTCATGTTCCTCGTGCGCCTCGGACATCGGCGGACGTTCCAGACGGGCGAGATCCTCATGCGGCAGGGCGAGCCGTCCAACTCGATCCACTTCCTTCTCTCGGGCAAGGTCCGCGTGGAGCGCGCGCGGCGGTCGGACGACCGGCCGGTGACCCTCGCGGAGCTCGAGGCCGGTGCGGTCGTGGGCGAGATGGGCGTCGTCATCGACATCCCGCGCTCGGCCACGGTCACCGCGCTCGAACCGACCGAGTCGCTCGAGCTCGACGCGCCGAACTTCGAGCGCCTCGCGAAGGCGTACCCGATCCTCCATCGCGTCATCGCGCATCTCCTGAGCGAACGTCTGCGGGCGACGGAATCGCGGGTGGGCCAATCGCTACCGCGCTGAACGAGACCGAGGTCCTGAAGACGTTGAGCGCGAGCCCGCACCTGGAGGCGCTCGACCCGAGCGCCCTCGTGTTCCTCATCCGGTTCGGGAAGACGCGGCACTTCGCGGTCGGCGAAACGCTCATGCAGCAGGGCGAGCCGAGCCTCTCGGTGCACTTCATCCTCGAGGGGCAGGTCCGGGTCGAGCGTCAGCGCCGATCGGACGCGCACCGTGTGCAGCTCGCGATGCTCGGTTCCGGCGAGATCGTCGGCGAGATGGGGGTCATGGTCGACCTGCCGCGCTCGGC
>DATCOR010000059.1:0-2677 GCA_036564585.1 Candidatus Limnocylindria bacterium
GAACCGGCGCTCGAGCGCCGCGTCCTTCTCGATGTGCTTGCGATATTCGTCGAGCGTCGTGGCGCCGATCGTGTGGAGCTCACCGCGCGCGAGCATCGGCTTCAGCATGTTCGCGGCGTCGACCGCGCCCTCGGCCGCGCCGGCGCCGACGATCGTGTGGAGCTCGTCGATGAACAGGATGATCTGGCCCTCGCTGGCCGCGATCTCCTTGAGGACGGCCTTGAGCCGCTCCTCGAACTCGCCGCGGTACTTCGCGCCGGCGAGCAGGGAGCCGATGTCGAGCGCGAAGACGCGCTTGTCCTTCAGCCCCTCGGGGACGTCGCCGCGGACGATCCGCTGCGCGAGCCCTTCGACGATCGCGGTCTTGCCCACGCCGGGCTCGCCGATGAGCACCGGGTTGTTCTTCGTGCGGCGTGACAGCACCTGGATGACGCGGCGGATCTCCTCGTCCCGGCCGATGACCGGGTCGATCTTGTTCTTCCGCGCGAGATCGGTGAGATCGCGCCCGTACTTCTCGAGGCTCTGGTACTTGTTCTCGGGGTTCGCGTCGGTGACGCGCTGGTTGCCGCGGATGTCGCGGAGCGCGTTCAGCACCCGCTCGTGCGTTGCGCCGATCCGCTGCAGGGCCTGCCCGGTGTAGCCCTGGTCCGCGGTCATCGCGAGCAGCAGGTGCTCGGTCGAGACGTACTCGTCGCCGAGCGCGTCCGCTTCCTTCTGAGCCTGCGTCAGCACACGGCCGAGCCGCGGGCTCGCCGACAGCTGCACGTTGCCGCTCACCTTCGGCTGGCGCCCGAGCTCCTGCTGGATCGCCGACAGCAGCTGTTGAGGCGAGCCGCCGAGCGCCTCGATGACGCTCGGCACGATGCCGCCCTGCTGCGCGAGGAGCGCCGCGAGGAGATCCTCGACCTCGAGCTGCGAGCGCCCGTTCTCCTGCGCAGCCTGCTGCGCGGTGATGAGCGCCTCCTGGGTCTTCTCGGTCATCTTCTTCGGATCGATCATGTCAATACTCCCTAGAGCAGATGCGAGCGGACGTCTTCGGTCCGTCGCTCCGCGGCGAGCTCGGTCGCGAGCTCGCGTTCCTTCTCGTTCAGCTTCGTCGGCAGGACGACCTTCACGGTCACGTAGAGGTCGCCCGATCCGCCGCCGGCGCGGGGCATGCCCTGTCCGGCGAGGCGGATCGTCCGCCCGTTCTGCGTCTCCGGCGGGATCCGCAGGCTCACCCGCCCCTTCAGCGTGGGCACGGTGACCTCGGCGCCGAGCAGGGCCTCGTGCAGCGCGACCGGTAGCTCCATGCGGAGGTCATCGCCATCGCGCGTGAACACCGGGTGCGGCTTCACCTTCACCTGCAGGTACAGGTCGCCCCCGGCGGCCTGGCCCGCGAGCCGGATGCGCTGCCCGTCCCGCACGCCGGCCGGGATCTTCACGCTGAGCCGCTTCGTCTTGCCGTCCTCGCCCTGGAGCTCGAGCACCCGTTCGGTGCCCTTGTACGCCTCGGGCAGCGTGACCTCGACCGGGTATTCGACGTCCGCGATCGCGCGCGATCGCGCGGTACGCCGCCGCGTGCCGTTGCCGGCCGCCGCGTCGCTGAAGCCGCCCATGTTGCCGAACACCGACTGGAAGAAGTCGGAGAAGTCACCGCCGCCACCGCCGCCGAACGGGTCCGCGCCCGGCGTGCCGGTGTAGACCCACTGGAACCCGCCGTTGGTACCGCCGCGCCGCGAGCTCGCCCCGGCCTGGGCATAGCGCTCCCAATCCGGACCGAGCTGGTCGTAGCGCGTGCGCTTCTCGGGGTCGCTCAGGACCTCGTTGGCCTCGTTGACCTCTTTGAACTTCTTCGAGGCGTCCGCCGACTTGTTCACGTCGGGATGGAACTGGCGCGCGAGCTTGCGGTACGCCTTCTTGATGTCGGCGGCGGTCGCGTTCTTTGAGACCCCGAGGGTCTTGTAGTAGTCCTTGTATTCGACGGGCATCGTCGCCCCCTCTTAGTTCGGCGGCGGGACCATCGTCGGCCGCGCGGCTTCGATCTGCGCGGGGGTGATGCTCGGTCCAGGGAGGAGCGCCAGCTTCAGCACTTCCTCGATGTTCGAGACGGGCTTGATGTCGACCGTGTCGGTGACCTCCTTGGGGACATCGACGAGGTCCTTCTTGTTCTTCTCGGGGAGGATGAAGGTCTTGATCCCGGCGCGGTGCGCCGCGAGCAGCTTCTCCTTCACTCCACCGATCGGAAGGACGCGGCCGCGCAGGGTGATCTCACCGGTCATCGCGACCTCGCGCCGGACGCGCCGGCCGGTGAGGGCCGAAACGATCGCGGTCGCCATCGTGACTCCCGCGGAAGGACCGTCCTTCGGGATCGCTCCCGCCGGAACGTGGATGTGCATCGCGTGGTCCTTGAAGAAGCCCTTCGGCACACCGAGCTCCGCCTGGTGCGCCCGCACGTAGCTCAGCGCTGCGCGCGCGGACTCCTCCATGACCTTCTGGATCTGGCCGGTGAGGACGAACTCCTCGGTCTTCGAGCCTTGATCCATGATCGTGGCCTCGACCGTCAGGACGTCGCCGCCCGACTCGCTCACCGAGACACCGGTGACCGCGCCGACCTGGTCCTCTTCCTCGGCCAGGCCGAAGTCGAACCGCTCGGGGCCAAGGTACGTCGAGAGGTCAGGTGCGTCGACCGTGACGC
>DATCOR010000069.1:0-14719 GCA_036564585.1 Candidatus Limnocylindria bacterium
ATCGAGGGCCTCGTCTCGCCGCTCCAGGACGCGTTCATCACCGAGGGCGGCTTCCAGTGCGGCATCTGCACGTCGGGGCAGCTGATGACCGTGGATGCGTTCCTCCGGGATCACCCGGAGTTCACCGAGGACGAGCTGAAGGATGGCCTCATGGGGAACCTCTGCCGCTGCACCGGCTACTACGGGATCGCCCGCGCGATCGCGAAGGCCCGCGACGCGGGCGCCGCCCGATGAGGCCGTTCGAATACCTCGAGCCCGAGACGCTCGACGAGGCGCTCGCGCTCCTCGCCGGCGATCCGGAAGACACGCTCCTCATGGCCGGCGGAACGGCGCTCGTCATCCTCATGAAGCAGGAGCTCATCCGACCCGCTCGGGTGATCGGCCTGCGCCGCATCGCGCAGCTCCGCGAGGTGGGCGCGACGGATGGGGGCATCGCCCTCGGAGCGCTCGCGACGCACGGCGCGCTCTCGCGTGCCCCGGCGGTGCGCGCGCACGCCGCGGCGCTGGCCGCGACGTTCGCCGCGGTCGCGACGGTGCGGATCCGCGAGCAGGCGACGCTCGGCGGCAATCTCGCCCATGCCGACCCTGCGCAGGACCCGCCGGTGACCCTGCTCGCGCTGGACGGCGTCGCGGTCACACGATCGAAGGCCGGATCGCGGCGCGTCCCGCTCGACGCGCTGTTCGTCGACGTCTTCGAGACCTCGCTCGAGCCGGACGAGCTGCTCCTCCGCGTCGAGCTCCCGCGGCTACCGTCCGGTGCACGCGCGACGTACCAGAAGTTCCTGCCGGGGACGCTCGACGACTACGCGACCGTCTCCGTCGCCGCCGTGGTGGCGAGCGGCCCGGATGGGATCTGCACCCACGCGCGGATCGCCCTCGGCGCGGCGGGCCCGATCCCGCTGCGCGCGCGTGACGCGGAGCGCTCGCTCATGGGCCGCCGGCTGGACGATGCGGCGATCCGCGACGCCGCGGCCCTCGCTGCCGCGGCGACCGACCCGATCGATGACCTGCGCGGCTCCGCGGAATACAAGCGCACGATGGCCGTGGTCTGGACCGAGCGCGCGCTGCGTGCGGTCGCGTGAAGCTCGATCACCGCATCACCGTCGACGCGCCGCGCGCGAAGGTCTGGGACGCCTTGATGGACCTCCCGGCCGCCGCGCGCTGCGTCCCCGGCGCCCGCGACATCGCGCCGCAGGGTGAGGCCGTGCGCGGGGTCCTCGACGTCCGCGTCGGCCCGGTGAAGCTCGCGCTGGCGGGCACGATCGCGATCGAATCGCGCGACGAGGCGAGCGGCACCGCGCGGCTTCGGGCCGACGCCGAAGACGCGCGGCTCGGCGGCGCGGTTCGCGCGTTCGTCGATCTTGCGGTCACCGGCGACGCGCCGACGGAGCTCCGTGTGTCGAGCGACGTCGCGATCCTCGGCCGGATCGGCGAGCTCGGCCAGCCGCTCATCGCGCGTCAGGCGGACAAGGTGCTCGCCGGCTTCGCCGACTGCCTGCGCGCGGCTGTCGCGGCGCGATGATCAGACCCGCGCTCCTCGACGTGCCGGAGCGCCGCATCGACGGCGAGCTCAAGACCACCGGTGCCGCGAAGTACACCGCGGATCTCGACGTGCCAGGCGCCCTGCAGGCGGCGTTCGTCCGGAGTCCCTACCCGCACGCGCGGATCGTCGCCGTCGACACGGGCCGCGCGCGCGCCCTCGCCGGCGTGCGCGCGGTCATCACCGGTGCCGACGTCCGCGGCCAGCGGCTCGGCCGGCGGCTGCAGGACTGGCCGGTGCTCTGCTGGGACCGCGTCCTGTTCATCGGCGATCGCGTCGCCGCGGTGGCCGCCGACACGCGCGAGATCGCCGAGGAGGCCGTGCGGCTCATACGCGTGGACTACGAGGAGCTGCCCGCGCTGCTCGACATGGACGACGCGCTGCGACCGGATGCGCCGACGCTGCACCCCGACGCCGCGGGCTATCGCTTCCTCGAGGGTCGCGGCGAGCGGCCGGCGGTGCCGCACCCGAATCACCAGGGCCACGTCGTCGAGTCGCGCGGCGACGTCGACGCGGCGTTCGCGCACGCGGCCCGGATCTTCGAGCACGACTTTGTGACACCGCGGATCCACCAGGCCGCGCTCGAGCCGCACGCCGCGGTCGTGTGGCTCGAGGGCGACCGCGTCCAGGTCATCTCCACGAACAAGGCGCCGTTCAATCTGCGCGACCAGCTCGCCGCGACCCTGGGTCTGCCGAAGGAGCGGATCGTCGTCGACAACGGGACGATCGGCGGGGACTTCGGTGGCAAGGGCCTCTCGACCGACGAGTTCGTGCTCTATCACCTGGCGAAGGCGACCGGCCGCCCGGTCCGCGCGATCGCGCGCTTCGCCGACGAGCTCAGCACGATGAACCCGCGGCACGCGGCGCGCATCCGGCTGCGGACCGGGGTCGACGCCGACGGCCGGATCGTCGCGCACGAATCGACTGCGCTGTTCGACGGCGGCGCCTATGCGGCGGGGAAGCCGACCGTCCGGCTCATCGTCGAGGGCGGTGTCTCGACCCTCGAGGGCTACCGGGTCCCGGCCGCGCGGCACGAGGCCGCGACCGTCTACACGAATCAGGTGCCTGGCGGGCACATGCGGGCGCCCGGACAGCCGCAGAACGTCTTCGCCTCGGAGTCGCACCTCGACCTCATCGCGCGCGGGCTCGGCATCTCGCCGCTCGAGCTGCGCCGCCGCAACGTCGCCGCGGCCGGTGACCTGACGACGAGCGGCGAGCCCTGGCACGGCCCGGACCTGCGCGCGCTGCTCGATCGCGCGGCCGCGGAGATCGGCGCTGAGCGACCGCGCGTGGCCCGACACGGCATCGGCTTCGCCCTCGGGGTGCGGCACGTCGGCCGGGGTCGGACGACCATCTCGCTGCGGCTCGAGCGTGATGGGACGATCGAGGCGCGCACTGGCGTGGGGGACCAGGGTGGTGGGCAGCACACCCTCATCCAGCGGATCGTCGCAGCGGCGCTCGGTACGGATGCGGCGAGCGTCCGGGTGCGGCGGCTCTCCACCGACGGACCGCAGGATCCGGGCATCGGCGGCAGCCGGGTGACCCCGGTGCACGGTGGAGCGGCGCTCGCCGCGGCGAACGCGTTGAAGGAGAAGCTCGGCGGCCGGTCCGTGGCCGATGCCGCGCGCTCGCTGCGGGACGGCGAGGTCATCGATGCCTCCGCTACGTTCGACGCGACGGCCGTCGACAACGGCGCCTGCGTTCATGCGATCGAGGCCGTCGTCGATCTCGAGACCGGAGCCGTGCGCCTCACCGGGGCGGTGCTCGCCGTCGACGTCGGCCAGGTCATCAACCCGGTCGCGCTCCGCGGGCAGCTGGAAGGTGGCTTCGTGTACGGATTCGGCATGGCGCTCACCGAAGACCTGGCCCTCGAGGACGGGCGGGTCCGGGCCGCGAACCTCGGCGACTACAAGCTGCCGACGATCGCCGACGTGCCGCCGCTCCGGATCGTCCACCTCTCCGACGACCACGGCGTCGGTCCGTACGGCGCTCGATCGGCCGGCGAGCTCGTGAACCCGGGCGTGCCCGCGGCCGTGGCCAACGCGGTCCACGACGCGAGCGGCGCCCGGGTCCGGGCGCTACCGATCACCGCCGAGCGCGTCTGGCGCGCCCTGCGCGAGCCCTAGCTGCCGCCGACCTTTCGGGTCTGCGCGTCCTTCACGAACGAGTTGTCGATGACCTTCGTCACGTCGAGCCCCTTCACCGCGGCGTTCGTCGGAACGAGCAGGTCGCGGCTGTAATTCCAGGCGTCCGGGGTGACCTCCGGGTACGTCGGGAAGATCCCGGTCACGTAGTAGTCGTACGTCTGCGCCAGCGCGTCTTGGTCGGTGACGTTGAGGAGCTTCTGCATGACCGGCAGCGTGCCGGCCTTGTCCTTCTTCATCGCGACGATCGCCTGGATGAGCGAGTCGACATACTTCTGCATGAGGTCCTTGTGATCGGTCGCCCACTTCTTTGTGACGATGGTGCAGTTCTCGACCGCGGGCACCTTCTGCGAGGCGAGGTCCATGACCACTTTGAATCCGGCCTTCACGAGCGCCGCGGTGTCCGGCGGGTGCCCGGGGCCGGCGTACACCTGGTTGGCGAGCATCGCCGCCGTGAGGTTCGCCGTCGATCCGGTCGACAGGATCGAGACGTCGGAGAGCTTCAACCCGAGCTTGTCGATCGCCTGGTCCGCCGCGATCTCCGACGAGCCGCCCTTCGAGGCGACGCCCACGGTCTTGCCTTTGAGATCGTTCGGTCCGGTGTAGCTCGCGGGTGCCATCAGGACCCACGGAGAGACGGGCACGAACAGGGTCACGGCTTCGACATCAGCGCCGCCCACGAACGCGCTCATCGTCTCGGTGCCGCCGAGCTGCGCGATGTCCACCGAGTTCCCGAGGAGCGCGGCCATGGCCTTGCCGCCGCCGTCGATGAGCGAGAGGTCCACGTCGAGGCCGTTCTGCAGGAAGATGCCCTTTTCCTTCGCGTAGAACGGCGCGAGGTTCGCCGGGGTCACGTTGCCGTACGCGGCGCGGATCTTCACCGGTTGCGGTGTTGGCGTCGCGCTGGCGGCGACCGACGCGCTGGGACTGGTGACGGAGCTCGGCCCACCCGCGCCACCTCCGCATCCGATGACGACGACCGTGCTGACGGCGATCGCGAGCGCTCGGATCCCGATGGCGGACCGCATCCGGTCACCTCCCAAATACGCTCAACGGGCCGTCCCCTGAGCGGCGGGCGAATTATCAGACCATTTGACCATTCCTGCTAGCCTCGCCGAATGCCCGAAAACACTGGCGATCGGTACGCCGTCGCGCGCGACGTGCTGTCGCGGATCCCGCACGGCGTGGCGATCATCGGCGCCGCCGACGGGGCGGAGCGATCCTGCGCGACCGGCACCGCGATGTACGTCTCGTTCGAGCCGCCGATGGTCGCGATCGCCGAACACCCCGGCAGTCGGACCTGCAAGCTCATCCAGCGGAGCGGCGCGTTCAGCGTCTCGTTCCTCCACGCCGCGCAGCAGGACATCGCCGAGCGCGCCGGGCACTCCGCGGAAGGTACGGACAAGTTCGCGGCCCTGAAGATCCGCGCGATCGACGCGCCGGCCGATGCCGGCGGCGCGCCCGCGGTCGCGGGCAGCATCGCGGTGCTCTGGTGCAAGGTGCGCGAGATCAGCGAGACCGGTGACCACCTCCTGTTCACCGGCGAGGTCGTCGCCCACCGGGTCGATGCAGCGAAGATCGATGCCCTCCTGCGCTACCGCCGGCGGTACGCGCACATCGGGCACGAGACGAGCGTCGAGGCGCCGGAGGGGTATCCCACATGAGCGAGGCCGAGAGCCGCCGGCTCGTCGCGCTCGCATGCCGGGTCATGGCCGCGGCCGGCCTGTTCGACATGCACGGGCACATCAGCTTGCGCGACGGCGATGTCGCGTACATCAACGGCCGTCGCGCGTCGCGGGTCTCGGTGACGCCGGCACAGGTCGCGGTCGTGAAGATCGCCGACGGCACGGTCGTGAGCGGCGAGCCGCCCGCCGAGACGCCGCTGCATCTCGGCTGCTACCGCGCCCGGCCCGAGATTCGGAGCGTGTCGCACTTCCATCCGCTCGCCGCGACCGCGTTCGCCACGGTGGGGAAGCCGCTCGTCACGGCGTTCAACGCCGGCGCGCCATTCGGGAAGGTCGTACCGGTGTACGACGACCCCGACCTCGTGCGGAACGACCAGCAGGGAACGGCCCTCGCGACGGATCTCGGCGCGCACCGCGCGGTGCTGCTACGCGGTCACGGCGTCGCCGTGGTGGCCGACGACGTCCCCAGCTGCGTGACGCTGTCGCTCTACCTCGAGGAGAACGCGAAGCGGCTCGCGTACGCGATGACCATCGGCGAGCCGAAGCCGTACACCGACGACGAGATCACGCGGGTGGCCGCGAGCCTGTGGCAGCCGTTCGTGATCGAGAAGACCTGGATCGACGCGCAAGAGCGGGCGCGCCGGGCCGGCGCCCTGGACGACCTGCGCTAGCGGGACTCAGTCGGCGAAGGAGCTCGCCGGTGCCTGCGCTCCCTCGCGGTCCGCATGACCGCGCAGCGGGACGTCGCGCATGAACAGCGAGGCCACGAACGCGATGACGATGAGCCCGGTCGCCACCAGGAAGGCGTCGTGAAGCGCGGCTGAGATCGCGGCGCGCGCGGCGAGCGGCACGGTCGCACCGCCCAGCTCGGTGTCGACGCCGACGCCGGCCGTCGAGAGTCCGTGGCTGAGGATCGTGCCGAGCAGCGCGAGGCTCGCGGTGGCGCCCATCTGGCGCCAGAACTGGAGCTGACTCGAGGCCACGCCGATCACGGACACCGGCACCGCGCTCATGAGCGCGTTCTGGTAGAGCGGCATCGCGAAGCCGGTCCCGACGCCGATGAGCACGATGTCGCGCACCACGTCCGACTCCGCCGTGCCAGGTGAGACCTGCGTCAGCAGCCACATGCCCAACGCCTGCAACGCCACGCCCGCGGTCCCGATGAAGCGGTAGCTGGTGAGCCGGCTGATGAGCTGCCCGGTCGTCACACTGCCCACGAGCATGCCGAGCATCATCGGCGTGACGAGCTTGCCCGAGGCTGAGGCGCTGAGCCCGAGCTCGCCCTGGTAGACGAGCGGCACGAACAACGAGACGCCGAACATCCCGACGGCGCTGAAGAAGCCGACGACGATCGCCGTGGTGAACGCCGGCACGCGGAACAGCCCGAACGGGATGATCGGATGGCGCTCGCGCCGCTCGATCCGGACGAAGATCGCGAACGCGACGAGGGCGATCGCCAGCAGTCCGAGCACGAGCGGCGAGCTCCAGTCATGGTCTCGGCTGAGCGACAGCGCGGTGAGCAGCGGGACGACGGTCGCGGCCAGTGTGATCGCCCCGACCACGTCGATGTCGCGGCGCGACGCGGTCGTTCGCACCGCGGGCATCCCGCGGATGATGACCGCGAGCGCCGCGAGGCCCAGTGGCAGGTTGATGTAGAAGACCCACCGCCAGCCGAGGGTGTCGGTCAGAACTCCGCCGAGCGTCGGCCCGATCACCGCAGCGAGGGCGAACGTGCCGCTGAAGATCCCCTGCATCCGCGCACGCACCTTCGGCGGATAGATGTCCGCGACCACCGCGAACACGGATGACATGAGGATCCCGCCGAACAGGCCCTGGATGCCCCGGAACACGATGAGCTCCAGCATGGTCTGGCTCAGGCCGCAGAGGGCCGAGGCCACCAGGAACCCGGCCATACCGATGATGATGAAATGCTTCCTGCCGAACAGGTCGCCGAGTCGTCCCGAGATCGGCACCATCGTCGCCGACGCGACAAGGTAGGCGGTGCCGACCCAGGCATACGCCGCGAGCCCGTTCAGCTCCGCGGCGATCCGCGGGAGCGCGGTGCCGACGATGGTCGAGTCCAAGCTGGCCAGCAGCATCCCCATCAGGACGCCGATGGTCACGACCACACGCTGGGCGCGGCTCAGCTCAAGCGACATTTTCAGGTCAATGGTAGTGAGAAGACGGACGCCTACTGGTCGAGCGGGTTGACGATCCGTCCGTTGAGCTTCACTTCCCAGTGCACGTGCGGGCCGGTCGTGAGGCCGGTCATCCCGACGAGCGCGACCGGCTGGCCGCGGCTCACGTGGTCGCCGATGGCCACCAGCGGCAACGAGGTGTGGTAATCGCAGCTCTCGAGCCCGCCCGCGTGCATCACGCAGACCCGGAACCCACCGACAGGGACCCACCCGACCGCGTCCACGACGCCGTCGTCGGACGCGACGATGATCGATCCGACCGGCGCGGCGACGTCGATCCCGGTGTGGCTGCCCTGGACGAACTGGGTGAACGCGCCGGCGACCGGCCGAACGAACCGGTTGCCCTCGGTCGCGATCTTCTGCGCGCGCGAGCGCGAGACCGGGTCGGAGCGCAGGTCGATGCTGACCGCGTTGGCGACGCCGCAGCGATAGAGCTCGAGCTGTGAGGTGTAGAGGCCGGTGCGGCTGACCCCCTCGAACCAGTGGCCGTCCGCACTGAACGTTCGGGTGCCGAGCAGGTTCGGGATCGTCACCACCGCGCCGTCGTCGTCGCTCCACACCGCGAGCCGATCGAACGTGTTGCCGCCGGGGACGGTCGCGGCCATCGCGCCGACGAACAGCCGTCCGTCGGCCGTCCAGCCATGGACGGGGCCACGGAAGCTCGACAGGGCCGCGTTGCGCAGGCTGCCGTCTGCCGCGCGGAGGGTCAGCGCGTTGGCCGACCGCAGGAGCAGCGTCGCGCCGCGGGGCGACCACTCGGTGAAGGTCGTGTTGCCATCGCCGATCGGCGTCATCGCCCCGGTCGCGGTCACGCCGACGTAGCGCCGGCTCGTGCCGTCGTAGGAGTACTGCGTGATCGTGAACTGCGTTCCATCCGCGCTGAAGTACGCGTCGTCGTACGGATATTGCGGCGCGAGCTCGGGATCGACGCGGGACAGGGTCCATTTCACGCCCAGGGTCCAGACCCGGATCTCGTCATTCTTCCAATAGAGGAGCTGGTCGCCGCTCCATCCGAAGCCCGGCTCCGAGGCGTCGATCTCGGCGACGATCTCGCCGGAGAGCAGGATGTGGATCGATCCGTCCTCATCCCAGTACGCCATGAGCGCACCGGTGGCCGACCACGAGGGCTTGTTGCCATGGCCCAGCTCCCGGATCTTCCCGGTCGCGACCTTGAGCGTCGCGACGCGCTGGTCCTCCTCGTAGCCGGTCACCGTCTTCTTCGACGGGACATTCACCGTGTGCACGTATGCCAGGGTCGTCGAGTCAGGTGACCACGCGGCCGCGACCACGTTGTCGATCACCGGCGGCGTCGCGCGCACGGTGCAGCTCAGGGGATCGGGGGTGCCGTCCTCGACGGGTGGCAGCTCGTTCGGTGACCAAGCGACCGGGCCCACGGTCGACGCTGCTGCAGGCACGCAGGCGAACTGAGCGACGATCGCGAGGAGAAGGAGGAGAACGCCGGCGCCGCGGAGAATCGCACCCACGTCAGTTGGAACGGCATCCCGAGACGTTCACTGCGGGGCGTTACGGATCGTCGTGGTGTCAAAGCGCGAGCGCGCCGCACATCGTCACGCGGCGCGCTCGTCTTGGCTGATAAGCGACCGACCGAGCACCGGTCGCGCGGTCACTTGAAGGTGATGAGATCCCCCCGACTGAGGGTGACGAGCTTCTCGGCCAGCGGCTTGTTGTCCGCGTTCGTGAAGCCGGGCTGGTTGAGCATCTGCCACTCGGCGAGGGTCGTCTCGAAGGGGATCGAGCCCGAGATCCCATCGACGGCCACGACCACCGTGTACCCGCGCACGTTCGCCTCGAAGGCCGTGTATAGCACGGCGCCGTTCGACCGCGTGCCCACGAGGAGGAGGGTCGTCACCTTTTTCGCCTTGAACGTCGCGTCGAAGTCGGGGTTGTTGAACTTGTCCGCGTTCGTCGGCACGACGGTCACGTCGCCGGCAGCCGGCGCGACCTGCGGCACGATCGCGTTCGTCGCGGCCGTGTTCGTGTACACGACCGGCACGCTCGCGTCCTTCGCCTTCTTGATGAGCGCCTGAAGCGCCGGGATGCTGTCGTTACACGCGGGCCGCGTCGAGCAGGTCGGGTTGATGACGTCGAGCACCACGAGCGCGGTCGTCTTCGCGTCGAGCGTGACCGCCACGGGTGCCGGGAGCGCCGGGGCGAGGTTCGGGTTGGGCGCGGGTGACGCGGACGCTGTCGGTACCGCCGTCGGAGCGGCGGTGGTCGGTGCCGCGGTCGCCTGCGGCAGGGTGGGTGATGGCGCGGCCGCCGGCGCGGTGCAGGCCGACGCGATCGCGAGCAGCGCGAGGAGTCCCAGAACGCGGCGCATGTCTCCCCCTATCTGAAGCGGGTCAGCTCCCGCTTCCGCACGATCGTGTCCAGCAATGCGGGCCGGCCCTCGGTGCGGATCACGTCGATCGCCCGGCGGAGCGCGGGACCAACGGCCTTGGGGTCGTCGATCGGGCCCTCGCTGTACCAGCCGAACGACTTCGCGAGCATCGCGAAATCCGGCGCGGGCTCCGAGAGATCCATCCCGATGTTCGCCCTCGAGCGGTCGGTGCCGCGCTTGTCGGCGACCCGGAGCTGATGCTCCCAGTCGTTGTAGTACGCGCGGTTGTTGTACATGACCAGCAGCATCGGGAGCTTCTGGTTCGCGACCGTCCAGAGTGCCCCGGGATCGAAGAGGAGATCGCCGTCCGGCTGGATGTCGACGATGAGCTTGCCGTCGCCCCGGTGCGCGAGCGCCACCCCGATGGAGATCCCGATCTGCGTCGCGGTGCCGAGGCTCCGGCCCGGCCAACGGACCGGCGAGTCGATGTCCCAGAGCTTCCAGGCCCAGTCCTCGAGGTCCGCGCCCGTGAGGACCCAGTCCTGGTCCTTGATGGCCGACCAGACCTCGGCCGCGAGCCGAGCCGGCCAGATCGGCGAATCGTCCCAGTGCTCGCGGCTCTTGGTCTCGACCTCGGCCCGGAGCTTCGCGTTCTCCTTCTCGACACGCGCGCGCCGGCCAGGCCAGAGCGCGCTCGCGTCAGCGGCGACGAGCTCGCGCAGGGCTGGCAGCGCGATCGCGGTGTCGGCCGTGATCGCCAGATCGACGGGCTGGAACTGGCCGAGGTCCTCGGACCACTTGCTCGAGCGCAGCTCCATCAGGCCGATATCGATGATCGTGCAACTCTCCGGGATCCGGCTCTGCTTCTCGTGCGTCGAGCGATCGAGGCGGTGGAGCATCCGGTAGAGGTCGCCGACGTCGAGGCTGAGGACGACGTCGGCATCGGCCAGCACCGCGTCGCTGCCGGTGAAGTTGAGCGGATGGCGCGTCGCCATCGAGAGCCGGCCCTGCCCGTCGATCACCGGGGCGCCGAGCAGCTCCGCGAGCCGTCGCAGCTCGGCGAACGCCGTCGGATGCCGGCCGGAGAATTCCGCGAGGATGACGGGCCGCTCGGCATGCGCGATGAGGTGCGCGGCATGCTCGAGCGCGTCTGGGTCGGCCTGCACGGGCGTCGGCCGCGCCGCTTCGACCTCCGCGGTAACGCTCACCGGCGCGGAGAGTTCGTCCTCCTGCAGCCCGGCGTCGTAGCAGAGGTACACCGGCCCACCGGGCTCCAGCATGGCGATCCGGTAGCCGCGCGCGAACGACGAGCCGAAGTCGGCGACGCTCGCGGGCTGATCGTCCCACTTGGTGTAATCGCGGACGGCGTTGCCCTGGACGAGCGCGCTGTGGATCCAGTCGATGTACGGGCGCCGCTTGCTCCGGTCCAACGGCCCAGTGGCGCCGAGCACGAGCAGCGGGACGCGGTCGATGTGCGCGTAGTAGATCGCCATCGCCGAGTGGAGCAGCCCGACGACGTCGTGGACGATCGCGGCCATCGGCTTGCCGGTCACCTTCGCGTAGCCGTGCGCGATCGCGACGGCGATCTCCTCGTGGGTGCAGGTGATGATCTCCGGCTTGTTGCCGCCGTAGTTGACGATCGAATCGTGCAGCCCGCGGTACGTCGCGCCCGGGTTCAGCGCCGCGTACTCGATGCCGAAGCCTTGCAGCAGGTCGACGATCACGTCGGAGCCGTAGCGCGCGGTCACCGGCACCTCCCGCCCGAATCGTCTGATTGTTATACCTTTCACCCGACACACGCTCCACGGAGGTTTCGCGGTGGCTGAGGGCGAGGGCCGGGTCTTCCTGCGCGGGCTGAGCTCCGAGACGTACGGCCTGGGCGAGTTCCGCCGCCACCAGCGTGCCGCCGACCGGGTCCGCCGCGCGGGCACCGTGGTCGACGACGCGAGCGTGGGCCACTCCGGCGATTCCGATCAGTCGCGGACCAGCTGGATGCTCGGTCCGGGCGACGACCCGTTCCTCACCCAGACGCTCCAGGTCCACTTCGTCGAGCTGCTGCCTGGCGGGGCGAATCACGGCCACGGCCACCAGAACGAGGCCTGCTTCTACATCCTCGAGGGCTCGGGGTACGAGATCCACGACGGCGTCCGCTACGAGTGGGAGCAGGACGACTTCGCGATCGTGCACACCGACTGCGTCCACAAGCACTTCAACGCGAAGAAGGATGTGCGCGCGCTCGCCCTGGTCATGAAGGCGAAGACGAACTGGATGGCGATGGGTCTCTGGCAGCAGGGACGCAGCGGCCCGTTCGACAAGCAGGGCTACGGCCCGCGCCAGGACTGGTCGCAGCTCTGGACGCCGGGCGCGGCGCAGAAACGCAAGGTCGTCAAGAAGTCCGAGACGCGATGGGAGGACACCCGCGACGGCCGAGTGCGGATCATCTCGTCACCCGACACGACGGACGTCCGCACGAACAGCGTCGACGTGTACCAGCAGGAGGTCGGGCCCGGCGGGAAGACCGCGAAGCACTGGCACATGGCCGACGAGGCGGTGTACGTCCAGAAGGGGAAGGGCCACAGCCTTCACTGGGACGTCGAGGCGGAGATCGCGGACAAGTACTACGCCCGCATCGCCGAGAAGCCGTCGCGCTGGGACTTCACGAGCGGCGACCTCGTGTACATCCCCCAGAACACCGTCCACCAGCACGTGAACGACGGCGACGAGCCGCTGCTCTTCATCTCGGCGCAGAACCGGCTGTTCAAGCAGCTCGGCTACGACAACGTCGCGTACCTGGAGGACGCCGTCGCCGGCAAGCAGAAGGCCGCAGCCACCGCATGAGCGGCGTCCCCTTCACCCCGGTTCGGCAGGCGCGCGCGTCCGGCGAGATCGTGTCGCAGATCGAGCGGAAGATCTTCGACGGCGACCTCAAGACCGGCGACCGGCTCGAGTCCGAACGCGAGCTCGCCGAGCGGTTCGGCGTGTCGCGGATCACCGTTCGCGACGCGCTCCGGGTGCTCGAGGCCCGCGGGCTCGTCCACGTGAAGGTCGGCGCGAGCGGCGGCGCGTTCGTGAGCGAGACGAACGTCGACCAGGTCGCCGAATCGATCTCGACGATGATCATGCTGCGGCGGATGACGCTGTCCGGGGTCGCCGAGGCCCGCACGGTCGTCGAGACCGCGACCTGCGAGCTCGCGGCGGAGCGCGCCGACGCGGCCGCGCTCACGCGCATCGAGGCGACCGTCGAGAAGGGCCGGTCCGTCGTGCGCGAGCAGGCGCCGCACACGGAGGCGAGCATGGACTTCCACGTCGCCGTCGCCGAAGCCGCGCAGAACGAGCTCCTCTCCGCCACCGTCGTCGCGTACCGCGATCTCCTCGTGCAGACGCTGCACGACATGCGCGACGTGCGCTCGGCGAAGGCGACGCAGAAGGCGCACGAGGACATCCTCGATGCGATCCGCTCGCACGATCCGGAAGCCGCGCGCAGCCTGATGCTCGAGCACCTCCAGGACTTCGAGAAGCGTTTGCGCAAATGGCTCGCGACGCAGGAGCAATCGGAGATCCTCACCCGCGCGCGGCACCGGACCGCGCGCACCGGCTAGCCCGCGTCGTGACCGCCACGCGGCGGATCGTCGTCGCGCTGTCGGGCGCGTCCGGCGCGATCTACGGGATCCGGGCGCTGGAGGCGCTGCGCGCCGACCCGTCGGTCGAGATCCACGCCATCGTCTCGAAGGGCGCGCGCGCGACCATCGAGTACGAGACCGACCGGTCCGTCGCGGACGTCCTCGCCCTGGCGCACGTCCAGTACGAGGAGAACGACCTTGCGGCCGCGCTCGCGAGCGGGACGTTCCTCACCGCCGGGATGCTCGTCGCGCCCTGCAGCATCCGCACGATGAGCGCGATCGCGCACTCGATGAACGACAACCTGATCGTGCGCGCCGCGGACGTCCACCTGAAAGAGCGCCGGACCTTGGTGCTCATGGTCCGCGAGACGCCGCTGCACGCGGGCCACCTGAAATCGATGCACGAGCTCGCCCTCTACGGCGCGGTGATCCTGCCGCCGGTGCCCGGCTTCTACATCCTGCCGAAGACGATCGATGATCTGGTCGATCACAGCGTCGGGAAAGCCCTCGATCAGCTTGGCGTCGCGCACGATCTGTTCCCGCGCTGGACCGGACCCCGCCGCTAGCCCGCGGGGAACACCAGGGACTTGACGATCACCGGCACGACTCCGCTCGGGGACTGCGGCGCGCCGACATCGATGTAGTCGAGGTCGCCGAGGTCGAGACCGTCGAGCGTGATGAGCTCGCCGCTGAAGCCCAGCTCGTCGTGCAACACGGCGGCGAGCGTCGCGGCGATGTCCCCGTCCGTGGCGACGACGAGCGGGCGGCGATCCGTCGCGGCCGCGATGCGCTCCGCGACGGCGAGGATCCGCGCGTGCTCGGGCTCGCCATCCCATTTGACCGCAAGCGCGACAGGGCCGGAGCCCTGGATCGCGCCGCCGAGAGGGACCACCGGCACATTGCGCAGCGGGAGGGTGGCTCCGACGCCGATCGTGCTGCCCGATACCTGCACGGTGAACTGCGATGCGCCGATGACCGTCGCGCGGATGCCCTCGGCGACCGCCTCGAGCGGCGCGGGGAGCTTGTCGCGCCGCGCGGCCAACGCGTCGGCCAGCTCGCGGCCGAGGTCGTCGTGGTCCGCGCGCTCGCGGCCGGAGAGGTACTCGGAGACGCCTCCCGAGAGCGTGACGCGCTTCGGCGCGGACGAGCGGGGGAACGGCGGCAACAGCTGCAGTGCGGGCGCGACCGGCG
>DATCOR010000070.1:0-2632 GCA_036564585.1 Candidatus Limnocylindria bacterium
GAAGCGCTGAAGGCCGGTACGGCGCGCACGGCGCCACTCGATGAGGGAAGCGAGCTCTTGGTCGAGCCGATCGTCGCGAAGCCGCACCTCGTCGTCATCGGCGCGGGACATGTCGGCCTCGCGCTCGCGAAGCTCGCCCACGGCCTCGACTACGACGTGACGGTCATCGACGATCGGCCGGAGTTCGCGTCGCAGGAGCGGTTCCCCGAGGGCGTCGAGGTGGTCCGCGCGGACATGGTCGAGGCACTTGGCACCCTGTCGATCGGCTGGAACAGCTTCGTCGTCGTCGCGACGCGTGGCCACAAGCTCGACGCGCAGTGCCTGCGCGCGGCGATCGCGACGCGCGCGCGGTACGTCGGCCTCCTCGGCAGCAAGCGCAAGACGATCCTCATCGAGCGGATGCTCCGCGGCGAGGGGCTGCCTGAGGAGCGCATCCGCTCCGTGCACGCGCCCGTCGGGCTCGATCTGGGTGGCCGCACACCGGCCGAGATCGCGCTCTCGGTGCTCGCGGAGCTCTCGATGGAACGGTACGGCGGCAGCGGCCATCCGCTGCGGCTCCGCGACGAGATCTACGAGCGGGCGGTCTCACGTCCGGGCTAGATCCGGCGTTCCATCTACGAGCGTGCAGAACGATCCGCTGACCTTCGGGCAACTCTTGGAGCGCCACGAGCGCGAGCTGTTCGCGTACGCCCTCCGCATCTCTGGCCAGCGGGCCGACGCGGAGGACCTCTACCAGGACACGTTCCTCGCGGCGTTCCGGGCCTGGCCGCCACCCCGGCGCGGGAACGAACGGGCGTGGCTGTACAAGATCGCGACGAACCGGGCGATCGACCGCGAGCGCCGCACGAAGCGGGTGGTGGCGAGCGTCGACGACCTGGCCCTCGCGGCGCCGGAGCGCGACGACGTGACGCTCGCGGATCTCGCCGGCGCGATCGAGACCCTGCCGACCGGACAGCGCGCGGCGTTCGTGCTCCGGAAGGTGCAGGGCCTGCCGTATGTGGAGATCGCGATCGCGCTCGAATGCACGGCGGAAGCGGCGCGCGCGCGAGTCAGCGAAGCGTTGAAAAAAGTGAAAGCGGCGGTGGCCTAGAGATGACGATGGATATGGCGCTGGGCGAAGCGCGCGAGCGGCTGCTCGCGAAGGCGAAGAAAGAAGGGCTCACGACGATCGGGTACGACGTGCTCGGATCGCCGCTCGGGCCGCTCTGGGTCGCGATCGGGCCCAAGGGCGTCACGTCGATCCATTACGGCAGCGAGCCGTCGGAAACCGAGCTGCGCCGCCTGGTGCGCGTGTACGGCCCCGGTGTCGTCCCCGACCCGAAGCGGTCGAGCGCGCTCGCGCGCGAGCTCGACCAGTATTTCAACGGCCGGCGGCATGAGTTCGACATCGACGTCGACCTCTCAGGCCTGACCCCGTTCCAGACGAAGGTCCTCGTGGCGACAGGGAAGATCCCGTTCGGCGCCGTGAGCACGTACCAGCAGATCGCGCGGCGGGCTGGCAATGAGAAGGCGTCGCGTGCGGCCGGCGGGGCGCTGAACCACAACCCGATCCCGATCGTCGTGCCCTGCCACCGGGTCGTCGGCTCGAACGGAGCGCTCGTCGGCTACGCCGGCGGGCTCGATGTGAAGCGGCGGCTCCTCGCGATCGAAGGCGCGGACGTCAGCCGGCGGCACTAGTCCGCCGGGAAGCGATACCCGACGCCGCGCGCGGTGAGGATGAACTCGGGCTTCCCCGGATCACGCTCGAGCTTCGTCCGCAGGCGGCCCACGTACACCTTGAGGTAGTGGACCTCCTCGCGGTACTCGTCACCCCACACCGTCTTCAGGAGCTCGCGGTGCGTCATCACCCGTCCCGGATTCGTGACGAGCTGGAACAGCAGGTTGTACTCCGTCGGCGTGAGCGCGACGTGCTGGCCGCGCAGCGTGACCCGGCGCTGCGCGAAATCGATGCGCAGGTCGCCGCGCACGAGCTCGTTCGCGCGGGTCAGATCGGTACCGGCGCGGTACCGGCGCAGGACCGCATCCATCCGCGCGACGAGCTCCTTCGGGCTGAATGGCTTGGTGACGTAGTCGTCCGCGCCGAGCTCGAGCCCGCGCACCCGGTCCTGCTCGGCGTCGCGCGCGGTGAGGACGATGATCGGCACGTCGCTGCCCCCGCCGCGCAACGCGCCGAGGACGGTGAACCCATCGACGCCGGGCATCGTGAGATCGAGGATCACGAGATCCCAGGCCTCCTGGGCCGCCCGCTCGAGCGCATCGGCGCCGCTGTGCGACTCCCCGATCTGGTAGTCCGGTCGCTGGTACGCGATGCCCATCTTCACCAGGTTCGCGACGTCCGGCTCGTCGTCGACGACGAGCACCTTCATACCGGCAGCTCGATCACGAACGTGTTGCCGGTCGGCGCATGGTCCTCGACCAGGACCGTGCCGCCGTGCAGCTCGGCGAGCGTCTTCGCGATCGCGAGCCCGAGCCCCGAGCCGCCGGGCGCGTCGCGGTGCGCCGGACGCCGATAGAACTTGTCGAAGAGCCGCTCGCGCTCCGCCGCGGGGATGGGCGTGCCTTCGTCGCTCACCGTCAGCCGCAGCCGGCCATCGCCGGCTTCCGCACCCAGGGTGATCGTGCTCTTCTCGGG
>DATCOR010000095.1:0-9025 GCA_036564585.1 Candidatus Limnocylindria bacterium
GCGATCGCCTTCGCGCGCCGGTTGAGCTTGGCGGTCGTCTCGGAGATGAGCCGCCACACCGGCAGCGTCTCCTCCGCGGTGCCGTCGCGGTACGCCGCCATCGTCGCGACGAGCGCCGCGATGGTGAGCTTGTCGGGCCGCAACGCGCGCATGAGCGGGTGGGTCCGCAGTTTCGCGATCGGCTCGATGCGCCCGACCGCGATGCCGGCCTGCGGGCCACCGAGGAGCTTGTCGCCGCTGAACGTCACCACGTCCGCGCCGTCCTTCACGGCCTCCTGGACGGTCTCCTCGGTGCCAAGCCCGAACCGCGCCGTATCGAGGAGCGTGCCGCTGCCAAGGTCGTGGATGAACGCGACGCCGCGCTCGCGCGCCAGCTTCGCGAGGTCGCTCGAGGCGGCCTTCGCGACGAATCCGCGAAGCGCGAAGTTGCTCGCGTGGACCCGGAGGATCGCGCCGGTCTTCTCCGTGATCGCGTTCGCGTAATCGCGGACGTACGTCCGGTTCGTCGTGCCGATCTCGACGAGCTTCGCGCCGGACCGCGCGAGCACGTCCGGGATCCGGAAGCCGCCCCCGATCTCGACGAGCTCGCCGCGGGCCACGATCACCTCGCGCCTGGCCGCGAGCGCGGCGAGGGCCAGCAGCACCGCGGCCGCCCCGTTGTTCACGACGACGGCGTCCTCCGCGCCGGTGACCTCCGCCAGCAGCCGCGCGGCGTGGCCGTGACGCTCGCCACGCGCGCCGCGCTCGAGGTCGTATTCGACGCTCACGGTCCCGCTCGCGTCGCGGATTGCGGCAAGCGCCGCCTCGGACAGCGGCGCGCGCCCGAGGTTCGTGTGCAGCACGACGCCCGTGGCATTGATCACGGGACGCAGGGTCGGTGCGTCGCGCTTGGCGACCCGCTCGCGCGCGAGCTTCGCGTAGGCGGCCGCGTCGAGGATCTCCCTCCCTGCCGAGCGTGCGTCGGCGAGCACTTCGCGGACCGCGGGCACCAATCGGCGGCGCTCCAGGGCATCCGCCGGCGTTGCGCGCAGGACGGCGTCGACGGAGGGCACGCGCCGCCGCGCGTCGCTCATGCGGCCAGGACCGCGAGCGCTCCGGGGCGGATCTTGATGGACACTTCGCTCGCGTAGATCACTTCGCCGTCGATCTCCACGGCGACGCGGCGGTCGAGCGCGATATCGACGTTGCGCGCGCGGATCGCCTGGATCGTCGTCCCGTTGTGATGCGTGCCGCGGTACAGGCGCGCGAGCGCGCCGAGCGTCGCGAGCTTCCCCAGCTCCGTGGCCACGGTCAGGTCGAGCCAGCCGTCGTCGAGCGCGGACTTAGGTGCCGGCTGCATACCGCCGCCGAAGTAACGGCCGTTCGACGCGACGACGATGAGGTGTCGCCCGTCGCGCGACTCTCCGTCGATCGTGATCCGCATCGGCATCGCGCGGTACAGCGCGATCGCGCCGAGCGCGCCCGCGAAGTAACCGAGCGTCGACCCGACGTAGCGCGAGCTGCCCTTCACGCCCTCGGCGACGACGCCGTCGATCCCGACCCCCGCCGCATTCACGAAGACGCGGCCGTTCAGCTCGCCGACGTCGATGACCCGGCGCCGCGCCGTCGCGAGGAATCCGGGCACGTCGCGCAGCCGCTTCGGGTAGCCGAGGCTGTGCGCCAGATCGTTCCCCGTCCCAAGCGGGTACAGCCCGAGCGCCGTGGTGGTGCCGACCAGCCCGTTCGCGATCTCGTTCGCAGTGCCGTCACCGCCCGCGGCGATCACCGTCGCGTACCCGTCGTCGGCAGCCTCGGCCGCAAGTCGCGCGGCCTCCGCCGGCGCGGGCGTGACGAGCACTTCGATGCGCATCCCGGCGTCGCGGAACACTCCGGCCAGGGTCGTCGCCAGCTTCCGGCCCTTGCCGTGCCCGGCCTCGGGATTGAGGATCGCGAGGGCGCTCGCCGCGCCGCTGACGCTCACTTCAGGGCTTCGCGGATCGCCTGCTGCTCCTCGTCGGAGAGCGAGTGGGTGGAGCGACCGTTCGTGACCTGCTTCGCGAAGATCCGCGTCTCAGCTCGGCCATGCAGGCTCGAGACGACGACGCCGCTCCCGCGTTGATCGAGGAGCGCGATCGCGAACGATTGGTCGCCGCCGCTGTCCTGGAACGGATTGAATCGGACGACGCCGACCTTCTGGAGCGAGCGTCCGGTCGACGTCTCGAGCTCGCGCTGCAGCGCGGTCAGCGCGTCGACGCGAGTGGAGAGGTGCTCGATCCGGGTCGCCTGTCCGGCGAGGACCTCGTCGAGGCCCGTGCTGCCATTGTCGCTGAGGATCCGACGCAGCCGGCTGCGCAGGCGGCTCTCCGAGCGCTGCAGGACCAGCAGCCAGGCGGCCAGTCCGAGGATCGCGAGCGCAAGCACGATGACCGCGAGCGACAGCGCGGACGGGTCGAGCGTCATGCGCCAAGTACCCTACCCGTTCCCGTATCCTTGGCTTCTCATGCCGAAGAGACAGCGACGGACCGCACGCGAGCGCCGCGCCGCATCGGCCAACGCCAGGCCCGCTGCGCACGACCGCCCGGTCGCGACCGCCGCGAGCCCCGCGACCACGCGCCGCTCGTACAGCGGCTCGCAGCGAGCCGGCTCACCCGTGCGCGCCGGCGTCGCCCGCGCCATCGGCGAGCCGTCGGCCATCCTCGAGCGTGAGGCCGTGCAGGAACGGACCTACGTGACGAAGGACTTCCGGCGCATCGGGTTGGTGGTCGCGGTGATGGTGGCCCTGCTCATCGTGAGCGATATCGCAGTGAACGCGCTCCTGCCGTAGCGGTCAGGCGGGGCGGTAGACCCGGTCGCGGCTGACCGGCGTCGCGGTCTGGATGAGCCGAACGCCGATCCAGCGGTGCGCGACGAGCGCTTCGAACCGATAGTCGTCGAGCACGCCATGGCGGACCGCGGCCGCGAGGTCCGGCGGCAGGGGCAGCTTCAACGAAGCGCTGCGCGTCACGCCGTCGTAGATCGCGGGATCGCTGACGCAGATCACGTTCCCGTCGCGCTCGAAGACGCGGACGCGCGTCGGCAGGTTGTCCGCATCGTCGGCGCCAAGGTCGAGCCACGGCAGCGGCTGGTTGTCACGCAGCCGGCAATGGAGCGGGATCACGTCGAGCTCGACGGGTGCGGGTGCCTCGACAGGAGCCGCCTGCTTCACCGCGCGGACCGCGCTCCGACGGTCGCGGAGCCGGAGGTTGCGCTCGAGGCGCCGCACGTCACGTTCGGCGGCGAACGCGTGCTGGGCGTGCTCGCGGACCTCGCGCTCGGCCTTCTCGAGCTTCGTGCGCAGGCTCGCGATGTCGTTGACGGCCCATTCGAACTGCATGAGCACCGAGTTCGCCCGCGCATCGGACTCCGCGCTGATCTCGGCGCGCACGCGCGCGGTCGCCGCGAGCCCGGTCGCGCGATCGAGGACGTGGAGGCGCCATGCGAGAGCAGCGCCGACAAGCACGCCCGCGGCGAGACCGACGACGAAGGTGCGCGGGGCGCCGTCCAGAGCGAGTCCGAGGGGAGCGAGGAGCGCGAGTGCCAGGATCCATGGGAGGAGCGCGTCGACCATGGGCGTGAACCGTGTGTCGCGCGGGCGCGGCGCGTGCGGTTGTGCGGCCGCGAGGCAGAGCATGCATGGCTCGGCCGTGCGCCGATGCGGCCCATGGACGCGCCCGATCGTCGCCGTGGCCACGTGCCCTCCCCTAAGAGACGCTGTGCGGTAGGTTGGGCGTGGCACGCCCCGCCTTCCTCCCGCCAACGGGTGATGTCCGATCGGGCGTCCCCCGATCGGGTGACCGCGCGTCCTAGACTGAGACCTCCGCGCGACGGACCCGTGGCTCAGCGGTTAGAGCACTCGGTTCACATCCGAGGGGTCGCTGGTTCGAATCCAGCCGGGTCCACGGAAGCTGCGCCTACGGACCGCGATCGAGGGCGCCGTTATCGCGGCGGTAGTGCGCCCCAGCGCGCGACGATGGCGCTCACCGCTTCACCGCCGCGCAGCGCTGCAGCAGCGTATCGGTGCGCTCGCGCTCGAAGGACGTTTCCGGCGCGTTGTAGAACGCGCGAACCGCCTCGAGCAGCGGCCGCGCCTCGGCCGGGCGTCCGGTCTCGATGAGGAACCGTGCGTAATCCCGCTGGATGTTCATGTCCAACAGCCGGTAGCCGGTCAGCCCGATGCGTTCGCTCGCTTCTTGATAGAGGCGCCCGGCATCGTCGGGCCGTCCCTCGGCCGCACAGACGGCGGCGAGGGCCCACCTCGCGGTCGCCATGGTCGCGCTGTCGTCCGGCCCGACCTCGGCGCGCGCGAGCTCTGCCTGCCGGCGGGCCTCCCCAAGCTCGCCCAGCATCACGAGCGTCCGGGCCAGCTGGGTTCGCACTTCGGCTCGAAAGGCCTGCAATGCGGCGCCCTCGAGCGTGTGGACCGAAGCGTCGAGGGCCGCCCGGGCGCCGGCCAGGTCGCCCGCCGCCCCGAGCGCTGTGGCCACATCCCGCTGGTTGGAGCCGATCCAGAGGCGCACGCCGGCATCGACCGCATGCTCGACGGACTGGCGCGCGAAAGCGAGCGCGGCACCGAGCTCACCCCGCATCCGCGCGGCCTCCGCGAGACCTTGCAACGCGATCGCCCGCGAGAGCGCCGAGCCGTTCGCGCTTGCCCATTCGTGGTGGCGCCGGCCGTACGCCGCCATGTCCCGGAACGCTCCACGTGCCGATGCATTTTCGCGGAGGCACTTCAGCGACTCGCCCAGCGCGCCCTGCGCGCCGGAGGCCTCGATATATGCGTACGCGTCGGCGAGGACGCGCCGCTGCGTCTCGAGATCGCCGACCGCCCACGGCACCCAATTCGAGCGGACCATGGCCCAGGCGATGGTCTCGGGTTCGCCGACCGCCCGCGCGACGTCGATCGCCTCGCGATCCAGCGCCGCCGCGGCCACGGCGTCCTTGTCGCTGAGCTGGTACGACAGGACCTGAAGGAGATCGACGAGAACGACGGTCGGCGGATGGGTCCGCAGCTCCGACGCGAGCGACGCGATCTCCTCAAGAGTGCCGTCGGAGCCCTCGAGCCGAAAACGGGCGACCGAGAGCAGACCTCGGGTGGCGAGCCGCTCGAGCGGCGGGAGCTCGATGCCACCGGCGACCGCGAGCGCACGCTCGAAGAAGCTGCGCGACGCGCGAACGTCTCCGCGTTGTCTGGCCTTCATCCCGCTCGCCATGAGACCGCGATAGGCACGGACCCCGAGATCCTGGAGGTCTGGCTCGCCGAGCTCCTGCGCGAGCAGGAACCCCTGCTCGGCGTGATACCCGACGATGTCGGCGTACTCGTCGACGCGCTCCCCGGCGGTCCGCTCGAGCCACCGGCCGAACGCGTCGTGCGCCCGTGAGCGTTCGGCCTTCGGGATCGCGTCGTAGGCGACGTCGCGGATGAGGATGTGCTTGAAAGTCCAGGCCCGCCCGCCGCCGAGCCCGCGCTCGTCGAGCTCGCTCACGAGGTCACGCCGCGCGGCCTCCACGAGCAGGTCCTCGATCCGTCCGTCGGTCGGCCTCTGCGCGGCGATCGCATCCGGCCAGAAGACCTTTCCCACCACGGCGCCACGTTGCAGGACCCGCTTGACCGCTGCTGGCAGGCTGTCGAGCCGGGCCGCGATGAGGCCCTGCAGCGTGGCCGGGACGACGAGCGTCCCGAGCGACGCTGTGGCCACGAACCGGTCGTCGCGCTTGGCCACGTGTCCACCGTCGATCAGCAGCCGCAGGAACTCCTCGATGTACAGCGGATTCCCTTCGGACCGGGCGATGACCTCCGCGCGTAGGTCATCGGGGAGCGCGTCGATCGCGAGGAGCTCGCGGATGAGGCGCGC
This sequence comes from Candidatus Limnocylindria bacterium, assembly GCA_036564585.1. Classification (GTDB taxonomy): domain Bacteria; phylum Chloroflexota; class Limnocylindria; order P2-11E; family P2-11E; genus UBA4735. The sequence continues at coordinate 5,871 of DATCOR010000095.1, forward strand.
GGATTCGTCCGGCGTGAGTGGCTCGAGGCGGATCGCCGATGCGTTCATCAGCCCACCGCCCCATCCGGCGCGCAGCTCGCGCAGATCCGGGCGGGCCATGCAGAGCAGGAAGAGCGGCGCGCGGGTCCACTCCGCGAGGTCTTCGATGAGGTCGAGGAGCGCGGGCTCGGCCCAATGGATATCGTCGAACACGACGGTGAGGGGCCCGTCGGCCGCGCGGCGCTCGAGATACCGGCGCAGTCCCCAGCGCAGCTCCTGGGGCACGCTCTCGGCCGGCACGTCCGACAGCGCGTCCTCGCGGGTGGCGGTCCCGGCGAGCACGCTGAGCCGGCGCGCGACGGCCTCCGCGTCCTCGGAGGCTTCGCCGAATGCCGTGAGCACCGCTGCGCGGAGCTTCCGAGCGGCGTCCTGCTGCGAGTCGAGCGCGTCGATCCCCGCGTCGGAGCGCAGGACCTCCAGGACCGGCCAGAACGTGATGCCCTCGCCGTACGGGAGGCAACGGCCGCGCCGCACCCGATCGGGACCGATGGCATCGACGAATTCAGCCACGAGCCGTGACTTGCCGACCCCGGCATTGCCGAAGAGCGTCACGAGAACGGCGCGCCGCTCGGCCGCGAGCTTGCGATGCGACTCGACGAGCAGCCGGAGCTCGAGGTCGCGCCCGATGAGCGGCGCGCGCAACCCGGCGATGCCCCGGTGCTGGGCCGGAAGCGCGGATGCAAGCTCGGCGGCCGGCCAGACCGTGAGCCGGCCGATCCCCTTCGCCTCGATCTCCCGCACCGCGCCATATCGCACGCCACCTTCGGTGAGTTGGTGGGTGAGCGCGCCGACGAGGATCTCGCCCGGTGCGGCCGCCGCCTGTAACCGGGCGCCCGCGTTCACGGCGTCACCGGTCACGAGCGTCTCGCCGGCGTCGCCGGTGACGACCTGGCCGCTGTTGACGCCGATGCGCAGCTCGAGCGCGAACCGGCCGTTCGCGTTCAGCGCGGCGATCCGCTCGCGCAACGCGAAGGCCGCGCGGACCGCCCGATCAGCGTCATCGTCGTGGGTGAGGGGGATGCCGAACACCGCCATGACCGCATCGCCAATGAACTTCTCGACGGTCCCGCCGTGCGTCTCGAGGGCCTGCCGCACCTCGCTGAACGCGCGCGACAGGGTGCGGCGGACGACCTCCGGATCGTGGCTCGCGCCGATGGCCGTGGACCCCACGATGTCAGCGAACAAGACCGTGACCAGCTTCCGCTCCTCGGTCATGGCGCGAGTCTACGGTCGCGGACATCCCCAACAACGCTCCTGGGACAGATGTGCGTGGTCGGTCCGAACGCCCGCGAGGCGCTCATCTGCGCGTCCGTCCGCACACCGCCGGACGTCGCGGCGGCGTGCTCGCCGGCCTCTGAAGGTGGTCACGCGCTCGCCTGCCGCCATCGCTCGTGCTCGGCGGACGTTGCGGCGTCAACCCGGAGGCGTGTCGCGTGGACCCGAATCCGGCGGGTCCACCAGTTTCTCACCGGTCGCCGCGCGAGACTTAACGAATAACGCGATAGCCGACGAGCAGATAGCCAGTCGGTGAGATCTCGCATCGGATCGATTCGAGCTGAATCGATGGCATGCCGTCGAGGAGTCGTCGTCCGCGGCCGGCGATCCTCGGCGCTATCACGAGCCTGAGTTCGTCGACAACGTCGGCGGCGAGCAGCGCCTGCGCGACCGAGATACTTGCGTGGACGCCGACATCGCCTCCGCGCTGCTGCTTGAGATCCCGCACGAATTCGACCAGCGCGCCGTCGAGCACCGCCGCATTGGCCCAATCTCGGTCAAGGGGCGTCGATGTCGCGACATACTTCGTGACCCCGTTGATGAATGTTGCGAATGGCTGGATCTGGCTGCTCGGCCAGAACTGCGCCCACTCGGTGTAGCTACGGCGGCCGAGAATGACCGCGTCCTGTGTCGCGATCACCGCGGCAAGGTTGGCGTCCATCGCGTCGTCCCAGTCGGCGAAGAAACTATCTGGGCCCTCGGCAACCCCGTCGAGGGACAACAACTCGTACACGACGATCTTTCGCACGCCCTACACCTCCGATCGGTCTCGAAGGTACTCGTTGACTGATCAAGCCGCAGCAGTTTTCGGGGCTCGGCCGCCCGGAAGCCGGGCCGGCCGCACGATGAGGGCGACGTCTTGGCGCTAGCTGGCCTTCTCGATCGCGAGCAGGGGGATCCGCTCGATGAGCGCAGGCGCGTCGCCTTCCTGTAGGTCGGCGACATAGGCACCAAAGCGCCCGAGAAAGCTCCGTGCCTCTCGAGCCGCAGTCGCGACTTGGGTCGGTAGATCGGGATCGGCTCTGAGCAGACGTTGCGTGAGGTCCAGGACCATCACCACGCGCGATAGCTGCGCGGCGAAGTCCTTTTGCATCTCGTCGATCAGCTGCTTGCGCTCCGCTTTCGACTCTTCTAGAAGGCGCGCCGAGCGGTCTGCCTGCGCGAGCGTCGCAAGGAAGTCGGCGATCGTCAGACCGATATCGATGTCGATGTCCCCGTACCGGTCGTCCACGCGACCGAGCACGAGCACGCCGTTGCTTTCGTCTGTCACTCGGATGGGAAGCAAGAGGTACTCGTCGGTCCGCGTGCTCGTCCAGGACCGCCCGCGTGCTCCGCGCAGGTGACGCGCGCGGCTCCCTTCCACGACCGCCGCCGCAAGCTCGTCGTTATCCAGATGCACGTCGCGCGGTAGTACCTCGCCGTAGCCGACCTCGGCGCGCAGCTGCAAGCGGCGCGGATCGCCGGTCGGCGTCCAAATCCCGACCACGTCGTGGCGGAACGCGGAGGCAACGACCGACAACGCTGCCCGAAGATCCACCTGCGCATCGGAACCGCCACCCGCCAACCGCGCGAGGTCGAAGAGCGCCACGGCTTGCCTGCGATCGGCTTCGAGGCGTCGGACCGTGCTGAGGCGCGCGACGGCCGCCTCCGCACGTTCGATCATCGCAGCGAGGTCCTGGGCGACGATGTTCAAATCCTGGAGCACCTCGCCGTCGTTCGTCCCGACCATGCGCCGAGCTCTGACGTTCACGACACCGAGCACCCGGCTCCCGTTCCTCAATGGCACGACAAGGGCTTCCTCGATCGTCGGATCGATGCCGACGAAGCGGGCGTCATCGATC
>DATCOR010000106.1:0-2647 GCA_036564585.1 Candidatus Limnocylindria bacterium
TACTTGCCCCTCTTCTTCTGCGGCTTGATCACGAAGCGGTCGGTCTTCGGGTTGCGACGCGTCTTCAGGCCCATCGCGGGCTTGCCCCACGGGGTCTGGGCCATGCCACCGACAGGTGACTTCGCCTCGCCGCCGCCGTGCGGGTGGTCGCGCGGCGACATGACGACGCCGCGCACCTGCGGCCGCCGACCCATGTGGCGCTTGTGGCCCGCGCCGCCGATCTTCTCGTTCTCGTGCTCGATGTTCCCGAGCTGGCCGACCGTCGCGCGGCAGCGGACGTGGATGATCCGGATCGTGCCCGAGGGCAGGCGGACCTGGGCGTACTCGCCTTCCTTCGCCACGAGCTGCGCGACCCCGCCGGCGGAGCGCACGAGCTGCGCGCCGCGGCCCGGCTGGAGCTCGACGCCGTGGATCTGGGTGCCGGTCGGGATGTTCTCGAGCGGCATGCAGTTCCCGAGGCGCGCTTCCGCGTCGGGGCCGGAGAGGACGGAGTCGCCGATCTTCAGGTCCAGCGGCGCCAGGATGTAGCGCTTCTCGCCGTCCTTGTAGACGAGCAGGGCGAGCCGGGACGAGCGGTTCGGGTCGTACTCGATCGCCGTCACCTTCGCCGGGATCCCGTCCTTATCGCGCTTGAAGTCCACGATCCGGTAGCGGCGCTTCTCGCCACCGCCCCGGTAGCGCATGGTCACGCGGCCCTTCGCGTTGCGGCCGCCGGTCCGGTCCTTCGACTCGGTCAGGCTCTTCTCGGCCGGCTTCTTCGTCAGGCCGGCGAAGTCCGCGGTCTGGCGGTAGCGCCGCACCGGGGTGACCGACTTGTATTTCTTGAGCGGCATCTAGACGCCCTCCACGAAGTAGCGCTCGATGCGCTGGCCCTCGGCCAGCGTCACGACGGCCTTCTTCCAATCGGACTGCTTGCCGATCTTCTTGCCGATGCGCCGGGCCTTGCCATGCACGGTCATCGTGTTCACCGCGACGACATCGACCTTGAACGACTCCGCGACCGCCTGCGCGATCTCCTGCTTCGTCGCGGCCTTCGCGACCGCGAAGGTGTAGCGGCCGGAGTTCGTGCCGGTCATGGACTTCTCGGTGATGATCGGGCGGACCAGAACGAGATCGCCTCTCATGCCGACGCCCCCTTCTTCACCGCGGAGACGTCAGCGCGCGCCGCGAGGAGCGCGAGGGCCGGACGCGCGACCAGCACGGTCTCCGCGCCGAGCACGTCCACGAGCCGGAGCGATCCGACCGAGCGGAGCTCGACGTCGGCGAGGTTCGCGATCGCGCGACCGTGGCTCTCGTTGGTCTCGGCGTGGACGATGAGCGTCTTGCCGGTGTCGCCGATGCGCGCGAGCCAGTCGTAGAGCTCGGCCGAGCGCGGACGCTCGGAGAGGCCGTCGATCTGATCGAAGACGATGACGCGACCCTCGGCCGCGCGCGCGGCGAACGCCTGGCCGAACGCGGCCTTGCGCATGCGCTCGGGGATCCGCTGCCAGTACGTGCGGCCGTTCGGGCCGAATACGACGCCGCCATGACGCCAGTGCGGTGCGCGGGTCGAGCCCTGACGGGCGCGGCCGGTGCCCTTCTGGCGCCAGGGCTTCGCGCCGCCGCCGGCCACGCGAGCGCGGTTCTTCGTCGCGGCGGTGCCGAGCCGCGCGTTCGCGCGCGCAGCCTGGAACGCCTGGAACAGCACGCCGGTGCGCCGCTTGGATTTCGCGAGCGACTCAGGCAGCTCGACCGAGCCGAACGGATCGCCATTCCCCGTGACCACGGGGGCGAAACCCTCGGGCGCGGTCGGGAGCGGCCGCGATTCGATCTTCTCGCGCGCCTTTTGCTTCGGCGCCTCGACCCGCGGCTGCGGACGCGGGGACACGGCACGGGTGACCGGACGCGCGACCGCCTTCTTGACCGGCTTGGCGGCGGCTTTCGGGGCGGCCTTCTTCGCCGCCGGCTTGGCAGCGTCGGTCTTCTTCGCCTCCGGCTTCGCGGCGACCGTCTTCTTCGCGGCCGTCGTTTTCTTCTTGTCCGTGTCAGCCATCAGGCCTTCCTCACCACGACGATGCCGTTGCGCGCGCCGGGCACCGCGCCCGCGATCACAAGGAGCGATCGGTCGGCATCGGCGCGCAGGATCTCGAGGTTCTTCACGGTGACGCGGTTGGCGCCCTGGTGCGCGGCCATGCGCAGGCCCTTCCACACGCGGCCGGGCGTCGTGCCCGAGCCGACCGAGCCCTGACGGCGCAGATGGTCGGAGCCGTGCGACTTGGGGCCGCGCGAGAAGTGATGCAGGTGGACAGGCCCCTGGAAGCCCTTGCCCTTCGAGGTGCCGACGACGTCGACCTTGTCGCCGGGCTGGAAGCGCTCGACGCCGATCGCCTGACCCGTCTTGAAGCCATCGACCGAGTCGAGCCGGACCTCGCGGAGATGCTGCACCGTCGCGCCCGACTCCTTGAGGTGCCCGATCCGCGCCTTGGTCAGCTTCTTCTTGTCGACGGTCCCGTAGCCGAGCTGCAGCCCGGTGTACCCGTCGCGCTCCTTCGTCCGGACCGCCGTGACGATGTTCGGCTCGGCGGCGATCACTGTCGCGGCCACGGCCGACCCATCGGGACGGAAGTGCTGGAGCATGCCGAGCTTGCGGCCGAGCATGAGCGGCTTC
>DATCOR010000131.1:0-1929 GCA_036564585.1 Candidatus Limnocylindria bacterium
GGCCGAGCGGCTCGCGGCCCATCGCAAGATGGAGCGGCGCCCTGAGCGTGCGATCGCCGCCGGCATCGTCGGCGACGATCTCCGCGGCGTCCACCAGGGCCATGCGCCCGAGCTTGCGCATGTCGACGAAGTCAAGGGCCGTGCCGTCGATGAAGGTGAAGGTCGCGCGGGTGAACCGCTCCGGAGCGGCCTCGCCCAGCTCCTTGAACGCGAACCGTCCGGTCATCCGCAGCGAGGTGCAGAGCGCGTCACCGCCGTCCAGCACGAACACGACGAGCTTGCCCCGGCGGCGGACGGCCTCGATGCGCCGCCCGGCCAGGCGCGCCGCCACGAGCGGCACCGGCTCCGGCTCGGTGATGCGCTGCCAATCAGATGCGAACGCCGCGATGGTTCGGCCGGTCACGCGCTCGGCCAGCTGTCGCGCGATCGTTTCGACCTCGGGTAATTCAGGCATGGACAGGCGTCGTCGCCAGCGGGGTCATGTCGTCCCAGTTGTCGCCGGTGCGGATGTCCACGACGAGGGGCACGTCGAGCGGATACGCGTTCCCCATCTCGTCGCGCACGAGCTCGGCGAGCTCGTCGACGCGCGATCGGTCGACCTCGAACACGAGCTCGTCGTGCACCTGCAGGACCGCGCGCGCCCACGCGGCGCCGCGAAGGCGCTCGTGCACCTTCACCATCGCGATCTTCATGATGTCCGCGGCCGTGCCCTGGACCGGCATGTTGATCGCCATCCGCTCCGCGGCGTTCCGCACCGCGCCGTTGCTGCTCGCCATATCCGGGATGTACCGCCGGCGACCGAGCAGCGTCTCCACGTAGCCCTGCTCGAGCGCGAACGACTTGGTCTCCATCACGTAGCGGCGCACCAGGGCGTACCGCTTGAAGTACTCGTCGATGAATCGCGCGGCCTCGTCACGGGACATCCCCATGCGCCACGCCAGGCCGAAGTCGCTCATTCCGTAGACGATGCCGAAGTTCAGCATCTTCGCGACGCTCCGCTGCTCGCGCGTGACCGCCGACTCCGCGACGCCGAAGCCAGCGGCCGCGGTACGGGTGTGGACGTCCGCGCCCGAGCGGAACGCGTCGACCAGCGCCGGGTCCGCGGACACGTGCGCGAGCACGCGAAGCTCGATCTGCGAGTAGTCGGCGGCGAGCAGGGTCCGATCCGGATGGCCGGCGACGAACGCGCGGCGGATCCGCCGTCCCAGCGGCGTGCGGATCGGGATGTTCTGGAGATTCGGCGACTGGCTCGACAGGCGGCCGGTCGACGCCACGGTCTGGTTGAACGTCGTGTGGATCCGCCCGTCGCGCTCGATGAGCGGCCCGAGCCCCTCGGCGTACGTCGAGCGCAGCTTCTCGACCTCGCGGTACTCGAGGATCTTGTCGATCACCGGGTGCGCGCCGCGCAGCTCCTCGAGGACCGCGGCATCGGTGGAATAGCCGGTGCCGGTGCGGCGCCCGCGCGGAAGCTTGAGCTCGGTGAACAGCAGCTCCTGCAATTGCTTCGGCGAGTTGATCCCGAAGTCGTGACCGACCGCGTCGTACGCCTCACGCTCGATCCGCGCGACCTCGCTCGTGAACTCGACCGCGAGCGTCGCGAGGTACTTCGTGTCGACCGTGATGCCGGCCTCCTCCATGTGCACGAGCACGTCAACGAGCGGCAGCTCGATCTCCCGGAAGAGCTTCGCGAGCCCAAGCCGGTCGAGGTCCTCGCGGAAGAGCGCAGCGAGGCGCAGCGTCGCGACCGCGGAGGTGCCGGCGCGCGCGAGGCGCTCGTCGAGCGTCGGGAGGATGTCCTTGTGCCGGCGATCGGGCGCCGGGAGCACCGGCACCTCGAGGCCGAGCCGTTCGGTCGCGAGATCGTCGAGGAGATGCTGGCGCCGGCTCGCGTTCGCGAGGTACGACGCGATGACCGTATCCATCTCGATG
>DATCOR010000147.1:0-7019 GCA_036564585.1 Candidatus Limnocylindria bacterium
GGATCACGAGGTCCCACGCCTCGCGAGCGGCCTGCTCGAGCGCGTCGGCGCCGCTGTGCGCCTCGGAGATCTGGTAGTCGGGGCGCTGGTACGCGATGCCCATCTTCACCAGGTTCGCGACGTCCGGCTCGTCGTCGACGACGAGCACCTTCATACCGGCAGCTCGACCACGAACGTGTTGCCGGTCGGCGCGTGGTCCTCGACCAGCACCGTGCCGCCGTGCAGCTCGGCGAGGGTCTTCGCGATCGCGAGCCCGAGTCCCGAGCCGCCCGGCGCATCGCGATGTGCCGGGCGCCGGTAGAACTTGTCGAACAGCCGCTCGCGCTCCGCCGCGGGGATCGGCGTGCCTTCGTCGCTCACCGTGAGCCGGAGCCGGCCGTCGCCCGCTTCCGCACCCAGGGTGATCGTGCTCTTCTCTGGCGCGTAGCGAACGGCGTTCGCGACGAGGTTGCCGAGGATCTGCTGCATCCGCCGCCGGTCGACGAACGCGAGCGGTGGCGCGCCGTTCTCGTCCACGGCGATCCCCTGCCCGCGTTGCGCGGCCAGCACCTGGTGCGCGGCGGCGGCATCGTTCAACAGGAGGCCTGGCGAGATGTACTCGCGCTCGAGCTCGATCTTGGTCTCCTGCAGGTGCGCGAGGTCGAGCAGATCCTGCACCGTGCGGTCAAGCCGCTCGACATGCCGACGGGCCTGGGCGATGAGCTGCTCGCTGTCGTGCGCGCGACCTTGCGCGAGCAGCTCGAGGGAGCCGCCGATCACGGTGAGCGGCGTGCGGAGCTCGTGGCTGATCGTCGCGAGGAACTCGTCCTTCAGCTTGTCGGCCGCTCGGAGCGCCTCGGTCTGGCTCGCCTCGGCGAACAGCCGATCGTTCTCGAGCACCTGCGCGACGAGCCCGGCGACCGTCTCCGCGAGCCGCACGTCGTCGGCGCCGAAGGCATCGGGAAGCGAACGCGACAGCGAGAAGACCGCGACGGTGCGGCCGCGTACCCGCAGCGGCACCAGGACGACCGAACGCGCCTCCTCGTTCGGACGGACGGACACGTATCGAGGATCGGTGAGGAGGTTGCGCACGAGGAGCGTCGAGTCGCTCGCCATCGCGGAGCCGAGCAGCCCCTCGCCGAGCCGGAGGCGGGGCGGCGGGTGCGCTTCAGCGACCGCGCTCGCGGCGAGGCGGTAGAGCGGCCGGTACTCGCCGAGTTCCTCATCGGCGACGAAGACGGTCGCGCGATCGAAGCGAAGCACATCACGGCTCGCGCGAAGGACGGCGGGCACGATCGCGTCGGCCGACGGGATCCCGGCGACGATCCGCATCACCTGCTCGAGCGCGGCATCCTCGGCGATGCGCCGCTGCAATCCGGTGATGAGGCCCTCGCGCTCGTCGCGAAGCTGCCGGAGCTCGCGAAGACTCCGATCCAGCAGGAGCGCGGTCAGGCCGAACACGGCCACGATGAAGATCGCGCGCTCGGGCGGTGTCGTGAAGCCGAACGCGGCGGTCCGGAACGCGGCGACGGCGAGATAGCCCATCGAGGAGACCGCCGCCGCGGTCCACGCGCCGACGGTGCCGAACCGGAACGCGCCGGTGATGATGACGACCATCGCGATGAGATACGTCACCCACCCCGGGTCGCTCGAGAACAGGAACATGGCGACCACCAGGACGGTCAGGTCGCAGGCGTACGCGATCGCGGCGATCGTGCGCTGTTGCTCCAGGGATGTCGCGCGCTCCGAGGCGCGCAGGACGAGCACGCCGTACCCGACGATCGAAGCACCCAGCAGGAACACGCCGGGCAGCCAGAGGTTCGAGAAGAATGGTCCGAGCAGCAGCTCGAGCACGGCCGCGCCCCAGCGGATGCGCGCGATGGTCCGTTCGACGCGCTGAGCCTCGCGGAGGAGTCCTTCGCTCACCGGCGGCTGAGGTTACCCGAGTGCCAGCGCGATGACGCCCCCCACCATTAGTACTGCCGCGATCGATCTCCGGCCGATGTCCGCCTCGGCCAGGGATCGAGCGCCCATGAGCACGCCGAACAGGATCCCGATCTCCCTCGCGGGGGCAACGTAACTGACCGGGCTGATCGCGAGGGCCGTGAGCACGAGCATGTAGGCGAGCGGCGAGAGCGACGCGACCGCCAGCGCAGCGGTGCGGTTGGTCGCCCACTCCGCCCGCACCTCGGCCCATCGCGGCAGCGCCTGCGGCGTCAGGATGATCGCCCGGAACACGTTGGCGCCCCACTCGTACACGATGGGCGGGATCAACAGCACGCTCACCGCCCGTTTGTCCCACAAGGTGTACGCGGCGATCGTCACCCCGGTGAGCAGGGCGTACGCGACCGCGACGCCGACGCCCCGCTGGCGCAGCTTGCGCGGATCGCCGGTGAGCGCCAGGATGCCGGCGACGATCGCCATCGCGCCGGCGATCGCGAGCGGCGTGGGCCGCTCGCCGAACAACAGGATGGCGCCGACGAGGGCCAGGACCGGCCCGGTCCCGCGCGCGAGCGGGTACACGACCGACAGATCGCCGGCGCGATAGCCGCGCAGCAGAAAGATGCCGTACGCGACGTTGAGCGCCGCGTTCACGAACATCCAGAGCAGGCCGATCGCGCCGATCTGCGCGCCGGTGATGACGAGCACGGCGATCGCGATCGGGGCGTAGAGCGGGATACTGAGCGTGAACGCGAGCCACAGGAACGGTGCGCCGCCCCGCGCGCGCTTCGCGAACAGGTTCCAGGTCGCGTGCGCAACGGCCGACGCGAGGATGAGTACCAGGGCGAACGCGGTCATCGCCGGGTCTTGAGCGCCGCGCGGAGCGCCGCCTTGAACGGCGCGGGCCGCGCCTCCACCACCGATACGTCGTCGCAGCCCACCCACCGGGCGGCCTCGACCAGCGCGCGCGCGACCTGCTTCGCCGAGGCCGGCTCGCCGCTCACCCGCTTCGCGACGAGCGTCGTCCCGCTCCGACCGGGATCGACGCGGCCGACGAGCTTCCCGCCCGCGAGCACGGGCATCACGAAGTAGCCGTGAAGGCGGTCCGGGGCCGGAACGTACGCCTCAAACTTGTGCTCGTACCCGAACACGCGCGCCGTCCGCGGCCGATCCCAGATCAGCGAATCGAACGGCGAGATGAGCGTCGTGCGATGCGCGCCCCGGACCGTGCCGTCGGACAGCGCCTTCAACGCCTTGCGCGACGCCCACGCCTCGCCCTCCCAGCCGCGCACCGTGACCGGGACCAGCTTCGCGCGCTCGATCGCCGCACGCGCGTCGGGGACGCCCACGCCGAACCAGCCGAAGTAGCCGCGGAGATCCTTCAGGGTCCCGACGCCGAGCCGATCCGCCGCGAGCCCGACGAGTGCGGCGTGGCACGTCGGGTCGTCCCACTCGATCGCACGCAAGCGCGCCGGCACGATGCGTTCCGCCAGGTCGTAGACCCGCCGCCACGCCTGCCGTTCGACGCACACGACCTTGCCGATCGCCAGGAGCCGCTCGAGCGCGATCTTCTCGGTGGACCAGTGCCACCACACCGTCGCCGGACGCGGCGCCTTGCTGCGCGAGCCCCCGAGGTCGGTCGCGGTGAGCGGTCCGCGCTCCTTCAGCGCGGCGAGCACCTGGCGCATCGCGCGCTCATCCGGTGGACGCCGGGGATGGATCCGCCGGGCGCTGAGCCGGCGTTGGGCCGCAAGGTGGGGCCAGAGCTCGATCGGGAGGATGCAGTACGCGTGGGCGATGCCCTCGAACGCGCGCGGCGGGCGCCCCCAGTACGCGCTCTCGATGGCCGGACGGCCGACCGGACCGAGCCGGGCATACGCGACGAGCTCGTGCGACCGCGCGAGGACCGAGATCGTGTCGAGCTGCACCGCGCCGACGCGGCGGAGCATCGTGCGGACGTCCGGATCGCGCGGGCCGATGAAGCCCTGCGCGTGGAGGGCCAGTGTGCGAGCCTCCGCCGCGGAGAGATCGGTCACGTGGTGAACACTCGAAGCGGCCCCACGTCGGCGAACCCCATCGCCCTGAGGTTGCGCGCGGACCGCCCGCCCGGCTCGGCGAGCGAGAAGCACACCCGGGCACCGCGGGCGATCGCGATACGCACGCGCTCGGCGATGAGCGCGCGCTGGATGCCGTGGCCGCGATGCGCCGGCAGCACGCTTCCCGACCAGAGGCTCGCCGCGCCGGACGACACGATGACGATCCCGCTGCCGGCCGGCTCCCCGTTCCGGGTGGCCCGGACCGCCGCGGCCATACGTGGATGGGAGCGCAGCATCGCGATCCGCGTGCGGGTGAAGTACTCGGCGATCGGGCCGCGCCCGCCGAAGCCCGCCTGCGCCAGGAGCGCGAGGGGCGCGGCATCACGCGCCTCGATCGCCTCGAGCGCGACCTGGGCTTCGAGTCGCGTGCGTGGAACGACCCGACCCCGCCGGACGAACACGTGATGCTGCGGCGCGGCCTCGTGCAGGCCGGCCCTCCGCAGCTGCCGCGCGACCGCCTGCGCCGCGAGCCGGCCGAGCACCGCGATCCGCGGCGCCTGCCCGAGCGCTGCGTAGTACGCGAGCACGGCGTCCAGCGCCGCCCGGGTCGGCGGACGCTCGACGCCGAACCCGATGGCGAGGTCACCGAACGGCTCCGGGAACGACGCGGCGCTGAAGCAGACGACCCCGCGGCGGACCGCGTTGGCCAGGCCGTACCGCCGCGCAAGGACCGGGTCGGCCTGGGTCCAAAGACGCTGCGCGACGATGAAGTTGGCGTGCACGGCGCGCGCGATGGTCGTCACGCTGGGCGAGTGAACCAGGTCGCGCGATACAGCGTGCGGAACCCAAGGTCGTGCAGGTTGTGACCGCTCGGCGAGTCCGGATCGGTCTGTGAGATGAAGATCCGCTTGCCGCGGGCCAGCCCTTCGCGGACCCGGGCGGCGATCAGCGCCTTCTGGATGCCGCGTCCACGGAACGGCTCGGCCACGGTCCCTGAATAGCAACCCGCCACACGATCGGTGAGCACGAGCTCACCGGTCCCCGCATCCTGACCGCCCACGGATGCGATGAACGCGCCGGCATCCGCGCGCATCTTCTCGAGCCCAGACACTGTGAGGTCAGCGACGAAGTCAGCGATGGGGCCACCGCCAGCGAAACCGAATCCGTCACGGACGAGCTCCGCGAAGCGCCGGTACTCGGCGGGTTCGCAGCGGCGCACGCTCGCGCCCGCGATCTCGACGTCGACCGGAGTCTCGGTCTCCAGCACGTGTGATTCGTAGCCGTGCCCCGAGTCGCCGAAGCCGGCGGACGCCAGCGATGCGAGCAGAGCCGGCGGGGTGATCGAGTCGTACACCTCGATGCAAGCCTGACGTCCATGTGCTCGGTAGTGCCGAACGATCGCGGCGATGCCGTCCGCGTCGAGCGGGCCGAGGACGGCAGCGCCGATCGCGCGGTTGAACAACTGGTAATCCCATGCGGCGCACCGCGAGCAGGCGAGCCCGGCAACATCGTCAACGGCCGTGCCGTACCGGCGAGCCAGCGCGTTGCCCGGCGACAGGAAGGCGCGCGCAACAGCGATCTGGTTCTCCAGCTCGAGCCGCATGAGCTCCTCGTCGCTCGTCATGCGAGCCGGCGGAGCGTGCGCCGGACGAGCTCGCGGGCGAGCGGGACCTTGTAACCGTTGTCCTTGAGCGGCTCGGCCTTCTCGAGAGCGGCATCCGCCGCGGCCTGGCACGCGGCATCGTCGAGAGCGCGCCCTTCGAGGAGCTTCTCGGCATCCCGAGCTCGCCACGGTACGGGTGCGACGCCGCCGAGCACGATGCGCGCGTCTCGGATCACGCCCCCGATGATCTTGACCGAGACGGCGACCGAGACCTGCGCGAAGCTCCAGGTCTTGCGCTCCATCGCCTTCTCGAACGCGCCGCGCCGGGCGAGCGCGTTCTCGGGCACGCGCACCTCGACGATGAGCTCGTCCGGCGTGATCGCGTGCTCGCGGCGCACACGGCCGTGCGGCGTCACGAAGAGGTCGCTGAGCGGCATCGTCCGCGAGCCGCGCGAGCCGGTCAGCGACACGCTCGCGTCGTACGAGATGAGCGCCGGCGCCAGATCGGACGGCGCGACGGCGACGCACTCCTCGGCGCCGACGATCGCGTGCAGCCGGTTGTCCCCATCGATCGCGAAGCAGCGGACCCCGCCCTTGAGCCAACAGGGATACGCCTCGTCCCGGAAGTACCAGCACCGGTTGCGCTGCAGCAGATTTCCGCCGACGGTACCCATCGTTCGCAGCTGCAGCGTCGCGGCCGGGCGGAGCGCCTCACCGACGATGGGCATGAGCTTCGCGAGGTCGGCCGACGTTTCGAGCTCGGCGAGCGGCACGAGCGCGCCGATGCGCAACCCTTTGCCCTTCGCGCGGGCCCAGCCGCGCAAGGGCTCGAGCTCGCGGATGTCGACGATCCGATCCGGCGACAGGATCCCGTCCTTCATGAGTCCGAGGAGATCCGTGCCGCCGGCCATCACCGTCGCGCCGGTGCGTGCGAGCTCGAGCGCTTCGGTCACGGCCTTCGGCCGCGCGTACGCGAACGGCTTCACTGCAGGCTCAACGCGTCGAGCACGCGCTGACGGGTGATCGGCGCGGTGCGAAGGCGGACCCCGATCGCGTTCGCGACGGCATTCGCGATGGCGGCGGGCAGCGGGATGATCGGTGGCTCGCCGAGGCCCTTCGCGCCGATATTGTTCGCCTTGGTGTCCGGGTCGTCGATGAACCGCACCGTGATCTTCGGCACATCGCGGATCGTTGGCATCTTGTAGCCCTCGAGGTTCCCGTTGACCACCCGCCCCGTTGGCCGGTCGACGATCCGCTCCTCGCTGAGCACGAAGCCGAGGCCCTGGATGACGCCGCCCTCGACCTGCGACGCGGCCGTGAGCGGATTGATGACCCGGCCGATGTCGTGCACCGCGACGACGTGCTCGACGAAGACCTCGCCGGTGCGCACGTCGACCTCGACCTGCGCGAAGTGCGCGCCGAACGTCTTCAGCGACACGCCCTCGGGGTTCGGGAACCGC
>DATCOR010000149.1:0-1762 GCA_036564585.1 Candidatus Limnocylindria bacterium
TCGGGGTCGTTCTCGTCTTGTTCGCGATGCAGCGGACGCTTCTGGTCTCACTGCCGCTGCTCGTGCTCCTCGGCTTCTCGACGATGGTGTTCCTCGGCATGGCGAACGGCCTCCTGCAGACGCGCTCGCCCGATCATCTCCGCGGCCGGGTCATGAGCGTGTACACGATGGTGTTCATGGGCCTCATGCCGCTGGGCTCGATGGTCATGGGCTCGATCGGCAGCGTCGTCGGCACCGGTGGCGGCCTGCTCGCCGGCGGCGTCGCCTGCACGGTCGTCGCGATCTACGCCGGCGTCCGCATCGCGCCGCTGCGGCAGGCGATCGGGGGCACGCGCCGATCCTTGCGCCGCGCGCCGAGCGCGTAACGATGCCGCGCATCCCGGCGTTCGTCTTCGCGGTCGCGCTCGGGAATCTCCTCGTGCCGCTGAACTCCACGATGATCGTCGTCGCGCTGCCGCTCATCGGCCGCGACCTCGGCGCGGATCACGTGACCCTCGCGTGGCTCGTGACGTCGTACCTCATCGCGATGGCCTCGCTGCAGCCGATCGCGGGCCGCCTCGGCGATCGATTCGGCCGGCGCCGGTTCATGCTCGGCGCGCTCATCTACTTCATCGTGGCCTCCGTCGGCGCGGCGCTCGCCCCGAACCTCCTGGTCCTCGTCGCGTTCCGCTTGCAGCAGGCTCTCGCCGCGGCGGCGGTCGTGCCGAACAGCCTCGCGCTCCTGCGCGGCCGCTCGGTCGAGGGCAAGGCCGGCACCTACTTCGGGATCTCCGGGGCCACGACGAGCATCGGCGCCGCGATCGGCCCGCTCCTCGGCGGCCTGCTGTCGGCGATCGACTGGCGGCTCATCTTCCTGGTGAACCTGCCGCTCGCAGGGCTCGCGTTGTTCATGGCCTGGCGCTCGCTGCCGGCCGGCGATCCACCGCGGCGCACGGCACATCCAGACATCGGTGGCGCGGTCGCGCTCGGCGTGCTCCTCTCGCTCGCGGCGTGGACCCTCACCGAAGCCGGGACGCTGGCGCCCGCGATCACGGTCGTGCTCCTCGCGATCGTCGCGGCCGCGGCCGTGCTGTTCGTTCGCTACGAGTCGCGACACGCCGATCCCGCGCTGCCGCCGTTCCTGTTCACGATCCGCGCCTTCACGAACGCGAACCTCACCATCGCCTTCTCGAATCTCGCGCTGTACGGCACGTTCCTCGCAGTGCCGGTGATCCTCGCGGGCTCGGCGCCCGACGCGACCATCCGCGGCGGCATCGCGATCAGCGCCCAGTCGGTCGCGATGATCGTGATGTCACCGGTGAGCGGAGCGCTCGTCGACCGGGTCGGGGCGCGCTGGCCGACCGCGCTCGGCGGCCTGCTCATCGCTGCGGGGCTCGGGATCCTCGGCCTCTCCGGTCGCGCCTCGGACTTCGGGACGCTCCTGGTCTGCATGCCGATCACCGGCGCCGGCGTCGCGCTCACGTTCCCCGCGACGCGGATCGCCGCGCTCGACGCCGTGCCCGCTCACTTCGCGGCGCTCGCGTCCGGAGTCACCTCGTCGAGCCGCTACTTCGGCGGGATGATCGGCGCGCTCGTCGCGGGGCTCGCGCTCGTCGAGACGTCGGAGGCCGCGGCCGCGCGGCTGTTCCTGATCCTCGCGGCGTCGGGACTCGCGGCCGCGCTCGTTGGGTCGCGCCTCCCGCCGCACATCGCGCCGGCGGTCGACGCGGAGGCGTCACCGGCGGGCTAGACCCTCGTCGCGATCCGCCGCACGGTCCCGGCC
>DATCOR010000152.1:0-2750 GCA_036564585.1 Candidatus Limnocylindria bacterium
GAAGATGCGGAACCCGCTTGCGTTCATCGAGAACCAGACCGGAACGAACCCGCACGACGACCTCGATCCCGCGGTGTCCGCGAGCATCGTGTCGGCGCACGTGCGTGACGGCCTGGCGCTCGCCGATCGCTACCGGCTGCCACCCCAGATCCGCGAGATCATCCCCGGCCACCACGGCACGAGCCTCATCCGCTACTTCCACACGATCGCGCAGCAGCGCGGCGCCGTCATCGACGAGGCCGCGTTCAGGCATCCGGGCCCGAAGCCGCGGAGCAAGGAGGCCGGCATCATCATGCTGGCCGACGGCACCGAGGCCGCGGTCCGCTCGATCGAGGACAAGACCCCGGAGGCGATCGGCGAGATGGTCGAACGGATCGCCGCTGAGAAGGTGGCCGACGGTCAGCTCGACGATTGCGACCTGACGCTCCGCGATGTGCAGCGCGTGAAGGAAGCGTTCCGCGAGCTTCTCGCCGGCGTCTATCACGAGCGGATCCCGTACCCCGAGGACCGCATCGCGCGGCTGCCCACGGCCACACCGCCCCCGACGAGCGCGTCCGGCACCTGAGACTCTCGTTCCGCGGCGACGCGCCGTGCGATCTCGCACCCGTCCGTCGCGCGATCCGCAGCGCCGTGAAGCCCTACGCGCTGCCGGCCGACGCCCGGATCACCGTAGCCTTCGTCACCGACCCCCAGATGCGCGAGCTCAACAGGACGTATCGCACGAAGGACCGGACGACCGACGTGCTGTCGTTCGGTCAGACGGTCGGGCGCGCAAAAGGTGAGCGGGCTGTAAAAAAGCTCGCCCGCGATGCCGACGGGGAGCTCGACGTCGGCGATATCGTGATCGGCGCGGCCCAGGCGGCCCGGCAGGCGAAGCGGCGGAAGCACCCGCTCGTGCGGGAGATCGCGTTCCTCGCGGCGCACGGAGCGCTTCACCTGCTCGGCTTCGAGGATGAGACCCCGGCGGGGTACCGCGAGATGGTACGGCTGGGGACTGCCGCGACCAGGGAGGCCGTGGCAGCATCGCGCGGGTGAAACACCCGGCCCTCACCGGCGCTACCCCGTCGTGATGCGCTTACTCGCGGTCGGCGTGGCTGCATGCGTGTTGTTCGGGACGCTCGCCGCTCCTTCCGAGGCGTCCACCGCGGACCTCGTCATCCAGGTCGATGGCCTCGTGAGGGCCTTTCCCGGCGACAGCGGCGTGTACATCGCCGATCCCCTCGTGGCGCAGCCGCTGTACACGCACGACGCGGACGTGTCGTTCATCGCGGCGTCCATCTACAAGCTTGGCATCCTGGTCGACGTCGAGAGCCTCGTCGACTCCGGCGCCCTCACGTACTCCGACACCATCGAGATCCAGCCCGAGGACATCACCGACGACGGCTCGTACGAGGTCGCGGGCACGGTGATGACGGTCGATGAGGCACTCGAGGCGATGATCACCGTGTCGGACAACGGCACGGCGCTTGAGTTCTGGCGGTCCCTCGGCCCAGACAACATCAACGCGGCGCTCCAGAGGCTCGGCCTGGGCGACTTCCACATCGCGACCGACGACAACGACGACAACACCGTGACCGCGCGGGTCGTCGGCCAGCTCTTCGCGCTCCTCGCGCAGCGGAAGCTCGTGTCCGCCGCGGCGTCCGACCGGATGCTCGCGCGGCTCGAGCGGAACCAGATCAACGATCGGCTTCCGGCGGAGCTCCCGGACGGGACGATCGTCGCGCACAAGACCGGGAACCTCGGATTCGCCACGCACGATGCCGGGATCATCTACACACCCTCCGGAGCGCGCGTCGTGGTCGGCCTCACCGCGAACACGGACGAGGAGGAGGCCGTTCACTTTCTCGGTGGCCTCGGCGCCCTTGTGTACTCCGCGGTGCTCGAGCCGCCGGCGAACGCGCGCTACCGCCTGCCGGTGACCGCGCCGGCGTACGACTCGGGCTCGGCGCAGACGTTGCCCATCCAGGTGACGAATACCGGGTCGAAGGCGTGGGCCGCGTCCGGTCCCGGCAGCGTCCGGCTCATCTGGCAGATCAAGGATCCCGGCCAGCGGGTCGTCGCATCGACCGCCGCGCCGATCCCGCTGCCGGCGCTCGCGCCCGCCGCGACGACGCCCGTGACCCTCGCGTTCAACGCGCCTGCGGCGGTCGGCGACTACACCTTCACGGTCGGGCTCGCCGATGCGAACGGCGTCGCGCTCGCCTCGGCGGGCGCCGCCACCGGGTCGTTCACGTTCCACGTCCACGTCGCGTATCTCGTGACCTCGGTCTCCCGCGTGCCGCTGCTCGTCCATCGAAGCGAGCCGTCGCTGCTGATCGTGCAGTACTCGAACCTGCCGGGCGCCGGCAGCGATCCGCACACGTACACGCTGTTCTGGCGGGCCATCGACCCGGCCACGAGCAAGAGCGTCGCGTCGGGCTCATCGCCCCTCGGCACGTCGGCCGCCGTGGGCAGCGGAACGTTCTTCTCCGTGTTCGACGCGCCGGCGCTTCGTGGCACGTACAAGATCACGATCGAGCTGCGCGAGGCGGGAAAGACCGTGAGCGAGACCCAGACGCTCACGGTGGAGATCGCCGGTCCGCGCTCCTACCCCGACGACCGCGACAGCGCGGCCCAGCCGGCCCCTCGCACGACGCCGGGGCCACGGCCGAGTGGCGCGACCCCTCGTCCGTCGCCCAGCAGCACGCCCCGCGGCCGCACGCCTGCGCCGACTCGGTGATCAGCGCCAGCGGCTGAGGATGTTCTCCCGC
>DATCOR010000159.1:0-5924 GCA_036564585.1 Candidatus Limnocylindria bacterium
CCCGGCGAGGCGGAGACGAAAGGAACAGCAGATGCGCAAGTCAGGCATCCTCCTCGCGGGCATGGCGCTGTCGGCGCTCGTGCTGATCGGTCTCACCGTCACGTCGGACAAGTCCAGCGCGAACTTCACGGCGACGACCACCAACCCGAGCAACCAGTTCGGGTCCGCGACGCTCACGATGTCGAACGACAAGAGCGCCGCGGCCTCGCTCGTGAACCTCTCGAACATGGTTCCCGGCGACACCGCCAACCGGACCGTGACGATCTCGAACACCGGCAACGCCGACTTCACCTACTCGGCCTCGATCTCCGCCGTCGCGAACACGCTCCTTTGGAGCGACACGACGAACGGCATCCAGGTCACCGTGCACCGCGGTGTCACGCAGGTCTACACGGGGCCGCTGAAGAACCTCGCCGTCGCCGCCTCCCCGACGGTCGCCGCGAGCGGGACCGACACGCTCACCTTTGACTTCTCGCTCCCGACCGCCGCTGGCAACACGTTCCAGAGCCTGAGCCAGGACTTCACGATCACCTACACGGCCACCCAGCTCGCTGGTGCGGCCCGCTAGACCGCTACCCCCCTCGACACCCTCCGCTGGTGGCGGCGCCCCCGAGTCCTTCCGGGGGCGCCGCACTTTTTGGTCGCATGCCGTTCGGGGTCTAGGCCCGTTGGATATCGCGGGATGCACCAGGATCTGATCGACCGCCGCGACCTCGAACGTGCCGTGCTCCGGATCCGGCTTGCCGGGGTCGCGCTCGGCGCGACGCTCCTGCTGCTCTCGCCCAGGTCAGACCAGACCGCCGCAGCCGCGGCGCTCCTCGGCTATGCCGCCGCGGTCGTGATCCAGCGGTTCGCGCGCGCCCGGATCTCCGCGCTGCCGATGCTGTCCGTGCTCGCCGTCGGCGTCGACGTCCTGTACGCCGCGGGCCTCTCGCTCCTGCTGCCGCTCACGGTCGGTACCTGGGCGCTGTACGCGTTCGCGATCGGCACGGCGGCGCTCGGATTCGGCGTGGCTGGCGCCGCGGCGGCGACCGCGGCCTCGATCGTGGCCTACGACGTCGTCATCGCGGTGCGCGCGCAGGACCTGCGGCCGAGCGACCTCTGGCCGGTCCAGCTGCTGCTCGCCATCGGCCTGCTCGTCGTCGAGCTTGTCTGGGCGGTCACCCGCCGCGACGCGACGGGGCGCCGGCTCCGGACGTACTCGCTGGTCCAACGCGATCTCATCGCCGCGCGGACCGAGGATGCGCTTCTCGACCGGCTCACCGATCACGCCGTGCGGACCTTCGGCGCGAGATCCGCATGGATCGAGCTGGGCGTGGGAGTGAACGCCGCGGTGCGGCATCCCCGCGGCGCCGGGCTGCCCGACGTCCGGACGCCCTCTTCGAGGTCGAGGAGCTGGCCGGTCGATGCGGCCACCGAGACTCATCTGCGATGCACGTTCGACGATGATGCCGGCGCCGACACCGCCGAACCTGCGATCCGCGACATCGCGACGGACGCGGCACCGCTGCTCGTCGCCGTCCGAGAGCGCTCGCGGCTCACGCACGCGAACATCAGCCTCGACCGGGTCCTCGAGGGCGTTGCGGCACTCGAGCAGGATCGCCTGACGACCGCCGTGATCGCGGAGGTCCTCACCGTGACGAATACGATCGCCGGCCCCGCGGCCCTCGTGCGGCCGGGAGACGGCGCGATCGTGGCCGGGGACCTCTCACCGCATTACGCGCTTGCGCTCGTGCGCGACACGACGCCGCCCGCGCTCGTCCGCAGCCAGGCGAACGTGCCGACCGGCGCGGTCGTCGCGGCCGGTCCGGGGCTTGCGCTCGTGACCATCGGGACCAGACGGGAGCTCGTGCCCGAGGATCTCCGCGCCCTCACCTTCCTCGGTGAGATCGCCGCGGCCGGATCGGGGCGCATCCTCGAGCGCGATGGGCTTGCCGAGCGTGCCCAGGTGCTCGAGCGGCGGGTCGCCGAGCTCGGCGAGGAGGTGCGATCGCGGGATGACGCGATCGCCTCGGTCGTGCACGAGCTCCGCACGCCGCTCACCTCCGTCAACGCGTTCGCGCAGCTGACGTCCCGGAACCTCCAGACCGTGCAGCAGCAGGTGAAGCAGCTCGACCGGTTGATCACGGACCTCCTGTCTCCCGGCGGCGACCGCCTCGTCCTGAAGCTCGACGACGTCGACCTCCTGGCTGAGGCGAAGCAGGCTGCCCGTCGCGTCGCCCTGGTCTCGTCGCGACGGGTGAATGCGATCGTTGCCGGTGACGGACCGTTCACCGTCCGCGCCGATCGCAGCCGCGTGGAGCAGCTCATCGAGAACCTGCTGAGCAACGCGGTGAAGTTCTCCCCACAGTCCGAGGACGTGGACATCCATGTCGATCGCGGAGTGGATGAGGTCGTGATCGCGGTGATCGATCGTGGTGTGGGGATCTCGGCCGATGACCTCGAGCGGATCTTCGAGCGCTACTACCGCGGCGCGGATCAGCGCGGCTTCGTCAGCGGCGACGGCATCGGGCTCGCGGTGGCTCGCGAGATCGTGGCCGCGCACGGTGGCCGGATCTGGGCCGCGAGCGATGGTCCCGGCAGGGGCACGACGGTCTTCGTCGCGCTGCCGGTGATCCAGCCCGCGACAGTCGAGCACGCCCTAGAGTCGGCCGATGGCCCAGGATCTCGCCGCGAAGCTCCTCATCAAGCCTGATTCGCGAGTCCTCCTCCTGAACGCGCCGATCGGCTACGCCCGGAAGCTCGCACCGCTGCCGGAGGGCGCGACCGTCACCGACAAACGCGGCCAGGCCGCGGACGTGGTGGTCGCGTTCGTCCGCGACGGCACCGAGCTCAAGCGCCTCGCCAGCGGCTTCGCGGCATTGGAGGAGGACGCCATCCTCTGGGTCTGCTACCCAAAGGGCGGGACGAAGACCGACACGGACCTCGACCGTGACACGCTGCACGCAGCGATGGCGAAGCACGAGCTCGCCGGCGTGACGCTCGTCGCGTTCGACGAGACCTGGTCGGCGATGCGGTTCCGTGCTCCCGAGGACGTCGGCAGCTAATATCTCCGTAGCGCGACGACGCGGACAGTGCCTCGCCGAACGATCGCCGAGCGAGCCGGGACAGTGGAAGCTGGCGCGATCCAGGCGAAGGAGACCACCGCCGAGCGCCGACGAATGAGCGCCCTGGTGTCACACCAGGGAAGCTGGGTGGAACCGCGAGAGTGATCTCGTCCCAGTGATGGCCACATCACGAGGAGGACGAGATGGCGAAAACAGGATCGATGTCCCGCAAGCCCGACCACGGACCGGATGACCTCTACGCGCTGCGCCACTCCACCGCGCACGTGATGGCCGGCGCGGTCCTCGAGCTCTTCCCCGACGCGAAGTTCGGCTTCGGGCCGCCCGTGACGGATGGCTTCTACTACGACTTCGACCTCCCGCGTCCGCTCCAGCCGGACGACCTCGCGAAGATCGAAGAGCGGATGCAGGCGATGGTCAAGAAGGACGTTCCGTTCGAGCGGAGCGAGATGGACGTCCCGCAGGCGCTCGACTTCTTCGGGAAGAAGCACCAGGACTACAAGGTCGACCAGATCCAGAAGCTCGACGAGACGATCGAAGCGGGAAAGGTCGGCATCTACAAGCACGACGAC
Source organism: Candidatus Limnocylindria bacterium (assembly GCA_036564585.1). Lineage (GTDB taxonomy): Bacteria > Chloroflexota > Limnocylindria > P2-11E > P2-11E > UBA4735. Next base: position 3,638 of record DATCOR010000159.1, read on the forward strand.
TTCGTCGACCTCTGCCGGGGGCCGCACGTCGAGCGCACCGGGAAGATCGGGCCGTTCAAGCTGATGTCCGTCGCCGGTGCGTATTGGCGGGGCGACGAGCACAACGCCCAGCTCCAGCGGATCTACGGCACGGTCTGGCCGACCCAGGCCGAGCTCGATGCGTACCTCGAGCGCCTCAAGGAGATCGAGCGCCGGGATCACCGCGCGCTCGGCCGTGACCTCGAGCTCTTCCGGATCGACGAAGAGCTCGGCTCGGGACTGGTGCTCTGGCTGCCGAACCTGGCCATCGTCCGCGAAGAGCTCGAGACCTGGTGGCGGGCCGAGCATCGCAAGCGCGGCTACACGCTCGTGTACACGCCGCACATCGCGCACGAGAAGATCTACCAGCGTTCGGGCCACCTCGAGAAGTACGGCGAGAACATGTACGGGCCCCTCCCTCTCGACGAGGGCACGCAGAACTTCTGGATCAAGCCGATGAACTGTCCGGGCCACATCAAGGTGTTCCAGTCGAAGATCCACTCGTACCGCGATCTCCCGATGCGGATCGGCGAGCTCGGCACCGTGTACCGCTACGAGCGCGGCGGCACGCTCCACGGGATGCTGCGCGTGCGCGGGTTCACCCAGGACGACTCGCACATCTTCTGCTCGTGGGACCAGGCCCAGGACGAGATCGGCAAGGTCTTCGACCTCGCGATGGAGTTCCTCCGGATCTTCGGCTACACGGACCCCGCGATCTATCTCGCGACGCGGCCGGCCAAGCGGCTCGGCACGGACGACCTCTGGGACAAGGCTGAGGACGCCCTGCGCACCGCGCTCGGCGTCCGCGAGGTCGCCTACCAGATCGACGAGGGCGGCGGGGTGTTCTACGCGCCGAAGATCGACATCAAGATGCGCGACGCGATCGGCCGCGAATGGCAGGGCCCGACGATCCAGATCGACCTGAACCTGCCCGAGCGGTTCGACGTCACGTTCGTGAACGAGCAAGGCCAGCGCGAGCGCGCGGTGATGATCCACCGCGTGCTGTTCGGCAGCCTCGAGCGATTCGTCGGCGGCCTCATCGAGCACTACGCCGGCAACTTCCCGCTGTGGCTCGCGTGGGAGCAGGTCGCCGTGATCCCGGTGCGCGAATCGGCGCGGCCGTACGCGGAAGAGGTTGCCGCGCTCCTGCGAGATCGTGGCCTTCGGGTCGGGCTCGACGTCCAGGCCGGGGACATGCGGACCCGGATCAAGGAGGCGACTGAGCGCAAGGCGAACTACATCCTCGTCGTCGGCGACCGCGAGGCCGCCGCGCGGCAGGTCTCCCTTCGGCGGCGCGGCTCGCGGGATGAGGAGCGCGGCGTCGCGCTCGATGCGATCGTCGAGCGGCTCGTCGCCGAGCGCGACGACAAGCGGCTGCCGCCGGATTTCGTGCGACCGGAGGGCGCGCCGACGCTCATGGCCGACGCGTGACCGTCCCGCCGCTCCGCGGGGAGCAGGTCGCGCTGCGCCCGATGACGATGGCGGACCTGCCGCACCTGGTGCGGTGGGGGAGTCAGCCGGAGTTCCGCTGGCAGCAGTGGGGCATGCAGCCCGGACGGTTCGCCGAGGCTGACGCCCGCGGCTGGATCGAGCACATGAGCGAGGAGGGCAAGGCCGGCTGCTGGGTCATCGAGCACGACGGCCGCCCGGTCGGCTTCGCGAACTTCCGCGACGTGCATCCGAAGGGCAGGAGCTGCGAGATCGGCATCGGCATCGGCGAGCCGGACCTCTGGGGGAAGCGCCTCGGCCGCGAGGCGCTCGCGCTCGAGATCGCCTTTCTTCAGGAGCAGCTCGGGATCCATCGCATCGGTCTCTCGGTCGTCTCGCACAACGACCGCGCGATCTGGATGTACAAGAGCCTGGGCTTCATCGTCGAAGGCATCGACCGCGACGGCATCGGCCGGGACGACCGATTCCTCGATGACGTGAAGATGGCCCTCGTCACGGGCAAGCCGCGGCCGGACTTCGACCCGCGCCCGGTCACCCTCGAGGGCGACGTCGTCCGGCTCGAGCCGCTCTGGATGGAACATGCCCCCGCGTTGTTCGCCGCAGGGGACGAGGCGGACATCTGGCAGCTCGTGTTGCCGCGCCCGCAGGGGCTCGAGGGCTTCACGAAATACATCCGCTGGGCGCTCGACCAGGCGGTGCTCGGGCAACAGCTCCCATTCGCCGTCATCCGCCGCAGCGACGGTGAGCTCGTGGGGTCGACGCGGTTCGCGCACATCGATCCGCCGAACCGCACGATCGAGATCGGTTACACGTGGTACCG
>DATCOR010000171.1:0-2776 GCA_036564585.1 Candidatus Limnocylindria bacterium
GACGGCTTCTTCTCGCCGCGGCCGATCTGGAAGCGTCAGTCGTATCGCAGCCCGGCGGACGCCGCGGACCACGCCAGCCGCATCCGGACCGCGCTGGAGGCCACCAGCCGGTAGCAGCGCGGTGTAGGCCCCCGTAATTCACAGGCTCTTTACCGGTCAGAAGCGTCTTCCCGCAACCCAGGGAGGCCGTCCTGCGATAGGACATGCAGAGATGGACGAGCCGACCAAGACCACCGACAAGCCCGCCCGCCGCCTGAGCCGGCGGACGGTCGTGCTGGGCGCTGGCGCCGCAGCCGGCGGCCTCGCCGTGTCGCGAGTGCTCGGCCTGCACGCGGATCCGCGCGCGCTCCTCGAGGGGACCTCCGCTCCGGTCGTGAACACGAAGGACTGGGTCAGCCCGCTCGATAAGCCCGCGGCGCAGGTCGCGCAGCTGCTCCGCCGCGCGACGTTCGGCATGACGAAGGCGCAGTACGAGACCGCGGTGACCGACGGGTTCCAGAAGACCCTCGACCGGCTCATCGAGACGCCGGTCGCCATGCCGAAGGACCTCGCGGGCGCCGATGCCGCATCGCAGGCGAAGCCGATCAACGTGACGGCGCTGCAGTCATGGTGGCTCGATCACATGCTGTCGACCTCGACACCGTTCGCGGAGCGGATGACGTACTTCTGGCACGGCCACTTCACCAGCGACTTCCGCAAGGTCTCGACGCAGGCGCCGTACATCTACTGGCAGAACCTGACCTGGCGCACGTACGCGCTCGGGTCATTCCGCGAGCTGCTGTACCAGGTCACGGTCGACCCGGGCATGCTGCGGTACCTCGACCTCGGCCAGAGCACGGGGAAGGCGCCGAACGAGAACTACTCGCGCGAGCTCATGGAGCTGTTCACCATGGGGGTCGGCACGTTCAGCGAGGACGACGTCCGCGCGGGCGCGAAGGCCCTCGCCGGTTGGCGCGAGCCGCTCACGCAGCCGATGGTCGACTACCTGGTCGCGCGGGCGCAGCAGAACGGCCGTCCGGCGCCGAAGAATCTCGTTGCCGACAGCGGGAAGACCGGGGTGTTCGAGCCGGCGCGCGCGTACCGGGGCAGCGTTACGTACCTCGGCGTGACGAAGCAGTGGGACACGAACATGGTGCTCGACCGGATCATGCAGGAGGACTCGGTCGCGCCGTACATCACCGCCAAGGTGCTGCGCGAGTTCGTCATGCAGGATCCCCCCGCCGCCTATGTGGATCGCATCGCCGCGGCCTGGAAGAAGAGCGGCTACGACATCAAGACGCTCATGCGCGACGTATTCATGAGCCCCGAGTTCCTGCAGCCGGTCGCGTACCGCTCGCTGGTGAAGTCGCCGACCGAGCTTATGGTCCACGTCGCGCGCGCCGTGGAGGCGCCGCAGCTCTCGAAGACGATCGCGCAGTCCGGGGCCGGCATGGGTCAGGCGCTGTTCGATCCGCCCGAGGTCGGCGGCTGGCCGACGAATGCCTCGTGGGTCTCGAGCAACAACGTGCTCACGCGCGTGAACTTCGTGGTCACGACGCTCGGCGCCAACCAGAAGCTGCCGGCATTCGGGAACGCGCACCAGACCCATATCGACGGCATCGTCAGCGAGCCGACCGCGCAGCTGCTGAACTCGGCGACCGATGATGGGACCCGCTGGCTCATCCTCCTCGCCTCACCTGAGTTCCAGCTGAAATGAGGAGTTTGACGTGAGCCTGCGGAACATCGGCATCGACAAGATCTCGCGCCGGGACTTCCTCTCACAGGGCCTGGTGTTCGGCGCCGGCGCCCGCGGCCTCGCCGCCGGCTACGCCGCGGTCCCGGACGTGTTCGCGAAGGCCGTGTACAGCGCGAAGAGCGCCGGCGTGACGAACGACCGGGTTCTCGTGATGATCCAGCTCGGTGGCGGCAACGACGGCCTCCAGACGGTGATCCCGATCGGCGACCCGAAGTACCGCGACCTGCGGCCGACGCTCGGCAAGGAGGCCGACGCCGCGCTCGCGATCGACAAGGACCATGGGTTGCACCAGAACCTCAAGGGCATCAAGTCGCTCTACGACCAGGGCAAGGTCGCGATCGTCCAGGGCGTCGGGTACCCGACCCCGAGCTTCTCCCATTTCGACTCCATCCGGGTGTGGGAGACGGGCGATCCGACGCGCCGCCAGCAGGACGGCTGGCTCGGCAAGACGATCGCGAAGAACTACGACTCGGCCGGCCACCCGCTCGTCGGCTGCGCGACCGGCACGACCTCGACCCCCGGCATGCTCCGTGACCTGCAGGCGACGCTCACGGTCATCAACGACCAGGCGTCGTTCAAGTTCCAGGGCAACGCGGACAACGTGGATCGCGTGATGGGGACGCTCTACACCGGCACACCCGGCATCTACGGCGCGCTCTTCGACACCGCGATGTCGACGGTGCGCGACACGGTCGCGCAGCTCAAGACGTCGGCCGCGACGTACGTGCCGAAGGCGACCTACTCGGACAACCAGAAGCTCGTGTTCAGCTCGAAGAACCAGCTCGCCGCGGCGCTGCAGCTGGCGGCGGAGCTCATCGTCACCGGTACCGGCGTCAAGGTGCTGCACGTCACGCTCGGCGGCTTCGACACGCACTACACCGAGCAGACGCGCCACGCCGCTCTCATGGCCTACCTCGATGCGGCGGTCTCGGCATTCCACCAGGACCTCACCGCGTACGGCATGGCCGACCGCGTGCTCATCGCGACGTGGTCCGAGTTCGGCCGCCGGCCGGTCGAGAACGCGAGCGGCGGCACCGACCA
>DATCOR010000134.1:0-4746 GCA_036564585.1 Candidatus Limnocylindria bacterium
CACGAGAGCGGCAAGAAGATCTTCCTGCTCGCCGAAGGCCGGCTCCTGAATCATGCGGCGGCCGAAGCGAATCCCGCCGCGGTCATGGACATGAGCTTCGCGAACCAGGTCCTCGCGATCGAGTACCTCCTGAAGCAGGGCTCAGCGCTGAAGCCGGACGTGTATCCGGTACCGGCCGACCTCGACGCGCTCATCGCGCGGCTGAAGCTCGAGGCGATGGGGATGAAGATCGACACGATGACGGACGCGCAGCGGACCTACTCGCAGTCCTGGAAGGCGGGGACCTAGATGACCCTCAGCTTCATGCGCGCCGACAAGGTCCTGTTCTCCAGCGAATCCGTCACTGAGGGCCATCCGGACAAGCTCTGCGACCAGGTGTCCGACGCGGTGCTCGACGCGCTCATCGCGAAGGACCCCATGGCACGCGTCGCGTGCGAGACCGCCACGACGACGGGCACCGTGCTCGTGGCCGGCGAGATCACCACCACGGCGTACGCCGACGTCATCGGCATCGTGCGCGAGGTGGTGCGGGACATCGGCTACACGAACGCCCACTACGGCTTCGACTGGGAGACCTGCGGCGTGCTCACCGCGATCAAGCCGCAATCACCGGACATCGCCCAGGGCGTGGACCACGCCGGCGACGACCGCGCGGAGCTGGGCGCGGGCGACCAGGGGATGATGTTCGGCTTCGCGATCGACGAGACCCCCGAGCTCATGCCGCTTCCGATCACGCTCGCGCACGCGGTCGCGCACCAGCTCGCGAAGAGCCGCAAGTCGGGCGAGCTGACGTACCTGCGGCCCGATGGCAAGAGCCAGATCACCGTCGAATATCACAAGGGCCAGCCGAAGCGCGTGCACACGGTCGTCGTCGCGACCCAGCACGACGACGATGTCGATGTGGAGCGCATCCGCCGCGACGTCAAGGATGTGGTCGTGCGGGCCGCCATCCCGGCGCGCCTGCTGGATAGCGAGACGCGGTACGTGATCAACGGGACCGGCAAGTTCGTCATTGGCGGTCCGATGGGGGACGCCGGTCTCACCGGTCGCAAGATCATCGTCGACACCTATGGCGGCTTCGCGCCGCACGGCGGGGGAGCGTTCAGCGGCAAGGATCCGACCAAGGTCGACCGCTCCGGCGCGTACGCCGCGCGCTACGTCGCGAAGAACATCGTCGCCGCGAAGCTCGCCCGGCGCTGCCAGATCCAGATCGCCTACGTGATCGGCGTCGCGAAGCCCGTGTCGCTGAACGTCGAGACGTTCGGCACCGGGACGGTCGACGACGAGGTGATCCGCCGGCTCATCGACGAGCACTTCGACTTCCGCCCGCAGCAGATCATCGAACGCTTCGACCTGCGCCGCCCGATCTACCGGCAGACGGCGGCCTACGGACACTTCGGCCGGCCCGACCTCGACCTCCCGTGGGAGAAGACGGACCTCGCCGAGACCTTCGCCCGCTTCAGCCGGAGCGCCGGGAGCCGCAAGGCGGCCGTCTAGGCCGTTGGCCCCTCGCTTGCATGCATGGCGGTGAGACCTCGACTAGGAGGGCATTGCCATGGCCCGCGAAGTTGTCGTGCGCCCGACGGGAACGTCATGGGGCGCCATCCTCGATGGATGGCTCGCGACGGTGGGCGTCGCGGCGATCCTCACGCCGATCATCGGCCTCATGCTCGCGAACTGGTATCCGACGCGCGGGTACGCGTCGACCGTGCCGATCCTCGTCGCGGTCGGCGTCGCGTATCTCATCGGTGGCTACGTCGCCGGACGGATGGCGGGCTACCGCACCAGCTGGCACGGGATGATGGTCGCGTTCTTCGGTCTGTTCATCGTCCTCGCGCTGCTGGTCATCGACGTCGCGCTCGCGATGGGCGTCTTCGGGACGACCGCGCGGCTCGTGCAGGTGTTGCCGCAGGTCCTTGGCGTCGCGCTCTACCAGTCGGCCGAGACGTTCGCCTTCGGCGGCGCCCTCGCACTCCTCATCGCCGTCTTTGCCGGGTGGCTCGGCGGCCTGCTCGCTCCGGCGCGCATCGGCGCCGTCGTGCCGGGTACCGCGGCGCCGGTGGACGAGACCGCCGCCGTCGAGCCTGCGGTCGTGGCGGAGCGCACGGTCACAACGACCGAGGTCCAGCGGCCGCGCGAGCGCTTCCGGCTCCTGCCGAGCGCCGGCCGCAAGGGCGGCGACCGGGTCGATGTGGCCGAGTCGGTCGTCGAGCCGGTGGCCGAAGCCGACGAAGCGGTCGAGCACACCTAGGGTTCCAGCCCGCGGAACCCTGAACCAGGCGGTCTGACCGGACGTATCCTCCTGCAGACCTGCAGGGAAGGTCTGGGGGGTGAGCGCATGGCCCGCACGATCTCGCGCCCGATCGCGATCCTCGCGGCCCTGGCGATCTTGCTCGCGGCGTGCTCCGGCACGACCTCCGGCGGGCCATCCGGCTCCGCCGCCACCGGCGCCAAGCCCGTCTACGGCGGCAGCGTGACGTTCGCGATGAACTCGGACATCAGCAACATGGACCCGCTGCTCTCGGGGCTCTTCGTGGACCGGCACCTCATGTACGCGATGTACGACTCGCTCGTTCGCGTCAACCCCAAGGGCGACATCATCCCGTGGCTCGCCACGAAGTGGACGATCTCGCCGGACGGCAAGACGTACACCTTCAACCTGCGGACCGACGTCAAGTACCAGGACGGGACGCAGTTCGACGCGGCGTCCGCGAAATGGAACCTCGACCGCTATCGCTTGACGAAGGGTTCGCTGCGGCTCGGCGAGCTCGCTCCGGTCGACTCCGTCACCGTGGTCGACCCGTACACCCTGCGCCTCGATCTCAAGACGCCGTCCGCGCCGCTGCTGTCGGTCCTCGTCGACCGCTCGGGCATGATGCTGTCGCAGAAGACCGTCGAGGCCGGCGGTGCCGACTTCAACCGCAAGGCGTTCAAGGCCGGGAGCGGCCCATTCATCCTCACCGAAGCGGTCAAGGACGACCACTACACCTTCGTGAAGAACCCCGACTGGTGGGGCAAGGCCGCGAACGGTGACAAGCTCCCGTATCTCGACACGGTGATCATCAAGCCGATCACCGACGGTGACGTCCGGCTCACGAACGTCCGCACCGGTCAGGTCCAGGCGACCAACGCGGTCACCGGCAAGGACGTGCCGACGGTCAAGGCCGATCCGACGCTTGTCTACCAGGAGGTCCCGGGCATCGGCTACAACAGTCTCGTCCCGAACCGCTCGCCCGGCTTCATCTTCAACGACAAGCGCTACATCCAGGCGGTCAATTACGCGATGGATCGTGACGAGCTCCTGAACAAGGGACCCGCGCAGGGTGTCGGCGCCGTGGGCTACGGCCCGATCGCGCCCTCGCAATTCGCGTATGACCCGAGCTTCAAGCCGTTCCCGAAGCCGGACGTCGCGAAGGCGAAGCAGCTCGTCGCCGACGTCGGCAAGGGCCCGCTCACCTTCGAGCTCCTCGTGTCCTCTGGTGACGCGGCCACCCTGCAGTTCGCGCAGCTGCTCAAGTCGCAGCTCGCGAAGGCCGACATCACGATGGACATCAAGACCCTGCTGTTCAACGAGATCGTCACGCTGCAGCAGAAGCACCAGCAGCTGGGCATGACGCTCATCGGGTGGAGCGGCCGGACCGACCCCGATGGCAACGTGTACGACTTCAACTACACCGGCCGTCCGAACAACGACTCGGCATACTCGGACCCGCAGGTGGACACGCTCCTCGATCAGACGCGCACGGAGACCGACAGCGCCAAGCGCAAGGCGCTCTTCCTTCAGGCGCAGCAGATCTTCGTCGTGGACGACCCCTCGCGGATCTTCTACAGCTTCAACGCGGCGCAGATGCTGACGGCGAAGTCGGTTCAGGGATTCCAGGACTTTCCCGACCAGCTGCCGCGCTTCGAGACCGTCTGGGTGCAGAAGTAGCCTCGATCGAGCATTGAGAGCGGAGGCGGCGGAGTGACGCAGTACATCCTCCGCCGCCTCCTGCTCATGATCCCCGTTGCGTTCCTGGTCACCATCGGGATCTTCGTCATCATCCGCATCGCCCCCGGGGACCCGATCCTCGCGTACGCGGGCGAGGACCCTGACCCGGTCACGATCGCCGCCGTCCGCGCCGAGCTCGGGCTCGACCAGCCGCTCCCCGTGCAATACGCAGCGTGGCTGTCCCGAGCGCTGCAGGGCGACCTCGGCCGCTCGTTCCAAACGCACCAGCGGGTCGTCGACGCGATCGTCGAGCGGCTGCCCGTGACGTTCGAGCTCGGCGCCGCGGCGATCCTCATCTCGGTGAGCCTCGCGCTCGTCATCGGCACGATCTCCGCGATCAAACGGAACTCCGCGGTCGACCTCCTGACCACGAGCATCACGCTCGCCGGCGTGTCGTTCCCGAACTTCTACCTCGGCCTGCTGCTCATCCTCCTGTTCGCGTACGTCATCCCGGGTCATATCTTGCCGCCGGGCGGCTGGACGCCGTTCTCGACCGATCCAGGCGACAACCTCCGCCGGCTCATCCTGCCGGCGATCACGATCGCGACTGCGAGCCTCGCCGTGAACCTGCGCCAGGTGCGCTCGAGCCTGCTCGACGTCTTCGGGATGGACTACGTGCGCACCGCGCGCGCGAAGGGCCTGCGCGAGCGCGCGGTCGTGACGCGCCACGCGCTGAAGAACGCGCTCATCCCAGTGGTCACGATCATCGGCATCCAGGTCGGGGCGATCATCGAGGGCGCGATCATCACCGAGAC
>DATCOR010000143.1:0-4559 GCA_036564585.1 Candidatus Limnocylindria bacterium
ACGACCGCGACGAGGATGACGCGACGGGAGGTCACGCCATTGATGCTATCGGCGGCTCAGGCCCCGGGCTTCGCCACCATGAGGATGACGATGAGCGCGAGCAGGATCGTGATCACCGGTCCGAGCTGCTGCGTCCGCTTCGCGGCGGCCATGAACTCGGGGGTTGGCGGCCCGGCCTTCACGATGTGGACCATCTTCTCGAGCAACGGCGTCTGGACCAGGATCGCGAGGTAGAACGCAGCCGCGTACAGGAGGATCGCGATCCACAGCCAGTAGTGGCTGAAGAAGTTCACGTTGTATCCGGCCAAAAAGATGAGCGCGAGGCCGCTGAGCGGTTGGATCGCGACGGCGAACGGCAGGATGAGCCGTTTCTCGATCGCGATCATCGCCTCCATGATGGCAAGGCCGCCCTGCGGGCTCGCCTTGCCGGCCGCCGGACCGAGGACCGCGTACGCGACGGACGGCCCGAACCCGAAGACCGCGCCGAAGACGTGGATGACGAGCACGACGACGAGCAGCAGCGATGTGTCCATGCGGGAACCCTCCTCAACGCGATGGGTCGCGGCTACGCGGTGACCATGCCTCCGTCGACCACCAGCACCTGGCCGGTGATGTACGAGGCTTCGTCGGATGCGAGGAACGCTATCGCGTTCGCGACGTCCTCGGCGGTGCCGAAGCGCGCGAGCGGGATCTGCTTGAGCATCGCGTCCTGGACGTCCTTCGGGACGATGCTCGTGAGGTCGGTGGGCACGAAGCCCGGGGCGACCGCGTTCGCGGTGATGTTCCGGCTGGCCATCTCGCGCGCGACCGTCTTCGTGAAGGCGATGAGCCCGGCCTTCGCGGCGCTGTAGTTCGCCTGCCCGGCGTTCCCCATGACCCCGGCGATCGACGACACGTTCACGATCCGGCCGGCGCGCTGCTTCATCATCGGCCGCATCGCGGCCTTCGTGATGAGGAACGCGCCGCGCAGGTTCAGGTCCATGACGGCGTCCCACTCCTCCGCGGACATCCGCAGGAGCAGGTTGTCGCGCGTGATCCCCGCGTTGTTGACGAGGATGTCGAGACGGCCACCGCCGAAGGCGAGCGCCTCCTTCACCACCCGTTCGGCGTCCGCGTCCACGGACACGTCGCCCTGGATCAGCGCGCCTTGCGAGCCCGCGGCCTCCACGGCCCGCTTGGTCTCCTCGGCGGCCGCGGTGTTCCCCTTGAAGTTGATCGCGACCTTCGCTCCGTCCGTCGCGAGGCGGATCGCCGTCGCACGCCCGATGCCCCGGCCCGCGCCCGTGACCAGCGCAGTCTTGCCCTCGAGCCTGGCCATCAGGCCTTCGTGAAGATCAGCGTCGCGTTGTGCCCGCCGAAGCCCATGGAGTTCGAGAGCGCGGTCTTGATGTCCTTGGGCCGCGCGGTGTTCGGGACGTAGTCGAGGTCGAGCGCCGGATCGGGCGTCGTGTAATTGATCGTGGGCGGGATGCAGCTGTCACGCAGCGCCAGCAGGCACACGATCGCCTCGAGCGCGCCCGCGGCGCCGAGCAAGTGCCCGGTCATCGACTTCGTCGACGACACGAGCACCTTGTACGCGTGCGCGCCGAACACGCTCTTGATCGCGGCGGTCTCCTCACGGTCGTTCGGCTGGGTGGAGGTGCCGTGGGCGTTGATGTAGTCGACGTCCGTTGGCTGAAGCTTCGCTCCCGCCAGCGCCATCTGCATCGACCGCGCGTTCCCCTCACCTTCGGGTGACGGCGAGGTGATGTGGTACGCGTCGGCCGTCGCGCCGTAGCCGACGAGCTCGCCGTAGATGTGCGCCCCGCGGGCGAGGGCGTGATCGCGCTCCTCTAGGATCACGGCCGCGCCGCCCTCGGACAGCGTGAAGCCGTCGCGATCTTTGTCGAACGGCCGCGACGCATGCTCGGGGTCGTCGTTCCGCCGCGACATCGCGTGCATGGTCGAAAACGCTCCGATCGCGAGCGGGAGCACCGCTGCCTCGGCGCCGCCGGCGACCATGACGTCGGCCTGACCGCGATCGATGATCGCGGCGCACTCGCCGATCGCGTGGGCGCTCGACGCGCACGCCGAGACGTGCGTCAGGTTGGGGCCCTTCAGGCCGAACTGCATCGAGACCTGCGCAGATCCGGCGTTCGCCATGAGCATCGGCACGAGGAACGGCGAGAGCCGGCTGGGACCGCGCTTCTCCATGAGCAGCACCTGCTCGACGAGCGTCTCGAGCCCCCCGACGCCGGTGGCGATCGAGACGCCGATCCGCTCGGGCTCTTTCGCCACATCGACCTTACCGTCGGTGAGGGCCTGCGACGCAGCGGCGACCGCGAACTGCGCGAACCGGTCGGTCCGGCGCGCGTCCTTCCGATCCATGTATTTCGTCGGATCGAAGTCCTTCACCTCGCCGGCCATCTGCGACTCGTACGGGCTCGGGTCGAATCGGGTGATCCGCCTGATGCCACCTCGGCTGTGCATCATCGAGTCCCAGGTCGCATCGACCGTGTCGCCGATGGGCGTGACGGCGCCGACGCCGGTCACGACGATGCGCTTCATGACCCGACCCGGGTTCGAAGTGCGCGGATCGCCTCACTGATCGAGGGCGGATCGGAGACGTTGATGAGCTTCACGTCCGCGATGCGCTTCACCAGGCCGTTCACGACCTGGCCCGCGCCGATCTCGACAAAGGTGGAGGCGCCGCGCTCCGCCATGAAGCGGACCGAGCGGAGCCACTCGACGCGCTGCGATAGATGCCGTACGAGCGCGTCGGGGATGCGCGCGCCGCTCTCGTGCGGCGCTCCGCTCGTGTTCGCGACGACCGGCACGACCGGCTCGCGGAACTTGATCGTCCGCATGAACGAGGCGAGATCCCCGCCGATCGCGCCCATCGCCGGGAAGTGGAATGGACCGGAGATCCGCAGCGGCACGACTTTGCGCGCGCCACGCTTCGTAAGCGCGGCGCTGACCTTCGCGACCGATTCGCTGTCGCCGGCGATGGTCACCTGCGCAGGACCGTTGTCGTTCGCGACCACCGCGCTCCCCTGCGGCACCGTGTCCGCGATCACGCGATCCACGTCGGCCGCGGACAGGCCGATGACCGCGGCCATCGCGCCACGCGCGCCCTTCGTCGCGGCGAGCCGTCCGCGCTCGGTGACGAGGCGGAGCGCGTCTGGGAACGTGAGGACGCCCGCGGCCACGAGTGCACTGAACTCGCCGAGCGAATGTCCGGCCACGAACGCGGGCCGGATGTCGCCGGGCAGCGCGGCCACCCCGCGCGGCTCGTTGCCGTCACTCAGCCTGCCGGGCGCGTGCGCGGCGTCCTCGGCGAGCGCCTCGAGCAGCGCGACGCTCGTGGTGAGGATCGCCGGCTGCGCGACCCGGGTGTCGTCGAGCTTCGACGCCGGCCCGCTGAAGCAGATCTCGCTCAGCTTGTAGCCAAGGATCCGGTCGGCCTCGTCGAACACCGCGCGTGCGCGAACGGATGCTTCGTACACGGCTCGGCCCATGCCGACGGACTGGGAGCCCTGCCCGGGGAAGACGAACGCGAGCGGCGATGCCATCTGCGCAAGGCTAGCAAACCGCCCGCGCCGGAACCCATTTCGCTACAGTGCTCCTGTAGCGAATATCCGTGGCTATGACCAGCGAGAACGCGCCCGCCGGCGCGCGCGGACCCACGCGGCCATCGAGGCCGCGACCCTGCGCGAGGCCGCCAAGCGCGGCTACGCCGGCTTGCGGATGACCGAGGTCGCCCGGCGGGCGCGCGTCTCGCCGCGGACCGTGTACCTGCACGCGCCCTCGAAGGAGCGCTTGGTCCGCGACACGCTGCGCCGGCGCGCCGACACGATCATCCGGCGCGTCGAGCGGTGGCAGCCTCGCGGCGACGCGCCCGAGGGCATCCTCAACGAGCTTGTGGCCCTGCACGAACGCACCTATCGGACCGAGAGCGCGACGCTCGAGACGCTGACGAGCGGCGGCGTGCCTCGCGACGTCGCTGAGATCCTGCGCGAGCTGGACGATGTGCGCCTCGCCCTCATCACGCGGACGCTCGACGGGCTCGCTCGGCGGCGCGTGCTGCGGGTCCGTCCGTCCGAGGGCATCGCCCTCGCGCACGCGCTGCTCGCGTATCCAACGTGGCGCACTGCGCTCACCGGACCGGCCGGCCGGCGCGCGCCGCGATTCGTGGCCGCCGCGCTGCGCAGCTCGTTGCTCTCATGACGGAGGCGGCGGAGACGTGGCTGCGCGAGATCCTCCGCGATCGGCGGATCGCGCTGACCGGGCCGATCGAGGTCGTCCACAGCCGCCCGTGGTCCACGGTCCTCCGCGCGCCGGCCGGCGACGCCGCGCTGTTCCTCAAGATCTGCGGCGCCACCCAGGTCCAGGAGCCGCGGGTCATCGAGCTGGTCGCGCGCGAGTCGCCGGACCTCGTTCCGGGATTCGTCGCGCGGCACCCGAGCGAGCCGTGGGTCATCCTGCGCGACGGCGGCACTCGCCTCCGGCGCGCGGTGCCGGGCGTCGCGCAGCTCGCGGTCTGGCGCGCGCTGCTGCCCCGGTACGCCGAGCTCCAGCGC
>DATCOR010000245.1:0-12958 GCA_036564585.1 Candidatus Limnocylindria bacterium
GCGGCGCTCGCGAAGGCGCAGGACTTCGCCAAGCAGCTCCGCGCGGATCCGAACAACCAGGATCTCTGGAACACGCTCGCGAAGCAGTCCGACGACACCGGGTCGAAGGACGCCGGCGGTGAGGTCGGCTGGGCCGGCGCCGGGCAGCTCGTTGCGGAGTACGACACCGCCGCGCGGAAGCTCGCGATCGGCGAGATCTCCGACCCGGTGAAGTCGAGCTTCGGCTACCACGTCATCCAGGTGAAGGAGCGCCGCGTCGCGGATGCCAACCCGGTCGTCCAGCGCTGGCTCGGCAGTGGATTCGGGATGGACGAGATCCTCCTCCACACGAAGTACGACATGCTGCGCGAGCACTTCACCGCCGAAGCGCAGGCCCAGTCGGTGACTTCGCCGACCGAGCAGATCCACCTCCTGCATATCCTCATCAGCCTGCCGTCCCCGACGAGCCAGGTGCCGACCGACTTCACCGATGCGTTGAAGAAGATCGGCGACGCGAAGGCCGAGCTCGACAGCGGCACCGACTTCGCCGCGGTCGCGACGAAGTACAGCGAGGACACCACCGAGGCGGCAGCCGGCGGCGACGCCGGCTGGTTCGCGCGCGGGCAGCTCGACAGCGTCACGAAGGAGAACGAGCTCTTCGCGCTCCCGGTCGGGCAGGTGAGTCGCGAGTTCGCGAACACGGGCCAGGCGGAGTTCTACAAGGTCGCCGAGAAGGATCCGGCGAAGGCGCTCACGGACGACCAGAAGACGAAGATCCACGACAGCGCCTACCCGTACTGGTTCGACAAGCAGCGCCGCGTGCACGGCGTCCAGAAGCTCGTGCCGGGCTATGAGTTCCAGCCCTAGCGACCTCCTGCGCGCGGTCCTGCAGCGCTGGCCGGGCGGTGTCGACATCGTTCCCGCCTCCGCGCTCGACCGGCACTCGTTCGCCACGACCCGCGCGATCGCGATCGCGCTCGACGCCCCGCCCGACCGTGCGCTGCTGCTGCGGCACTACCCGGCCGAGGTCCTCGACGCGGCCGAGTCCGTCGATGGCTTCCTCGTGCTTCCGCCGTGCGATCCGTATTCGGACCTCGCGTCACTCGGCGCGGTGAGCCGCATCGCGGAGCGCCTGCGCGCGCCGGGCGGCTGCCCGTGGGACCGCGAGCAGACGCACGCGAGCCTGCGGCCTCACCTGCTCGAAGAGGCGTACGAGGCCCTCGAGGCGCTCGATCGCGGCGACCTCGCGACATTGCGCGACGAGCTCGGCGACCTGCTTTTTCAGATCGCGATCCACGCCCAGCTCGCGAGCGAGGAGGGCGCGTTCGACATGGCGGACGTGTCGCGGTCGATCGGCGAGAAGCTCGTCCGCCGGCACCCGCACGTCTTCGCCGGGACAAGCCTCGACGGCAAGGACCTGCTCGTCCAGTGGGAGCAGATCAAGCGCGAGGAGAAGAAGGAGACCCGCAGGTCCATCCTCGACGGGGTGCCGCGCTCGCTGCCGGCGCTGTTCGCCGCGGAGCGGCTGCAGGAGCGGGCTGCGCGCGTGAAGCTCCGGCCGCCGCGGATCGAGCTGCCGATGGACATCGACGATCCCGAGTTCCTTGGCGAGCTCTTGTTCGGGATCGTGGCCGAGGCCCGCGAGCGCCACTTCGACGCGGAGACCGCGCTGCGGGAGGCGAACGAGCGGTTCGCCGCGCACGTCGGGCGAGTGGAGCAGCGCGCGAAGGCGGAGGGCCGTGAGCTCGAGTCGTACGGCGACGCGGAGCTGCGCGCGATGTGGGAGGCGACAAGTGGCGAAGTTCAAGCGGCCTGACGGCCGCGCAGCCGACGCGCTGCGACCGGTGACGATCGAGGTCGGGGTCTCGAAGTTCGCGGAAGGCTCCGCCCGCATCGCGTTCGGCGACACGATCGTGCTGTGTCTCGCGACGCTGACCGACAGCGTGCCGCGATTCCTCGATGGGAAGGGCAGCGGCTGGATCACCGCTGAGTACGCGATGCTCCCGCGGAGCACGCCCGAGCGGAGCCAGCGCGAGAGCATCGCCGGCCGCCCGGGCGGGCGCACCTTCGAGATCCAGCGGCTCATCGGACGCGCGCTGCGCACGACCATCGACCTCAAGGCCCTCGGGCCGCGGAGCGTGACCGTGGATTGCGAAGTCATCCAGGCGGACGGGGGCACGCGGACGGCCGCCGTCACGGGCGGCTACGTGGCGCTGGCGCACGCGCTGCGCAAGATGTCGCCGAGCCCGCTGATCAACCAGGTGGCGGCCGTGTCGGCCGGATTCGTCGACGGCGAGCTCATGCTCGATCTCGCGTACGCGGAGGACTCGATCGCCGACGCCGACGTGAACGTCGTCGCCACCGACAAGGGCCAGCTGGTCGAGGTCCAGGGCACCGCCGAGAAGAAGCCGTTCTCGCGGGCTGACTTCGATCGCGTGCTCGCGCTCGCGATGAACGGCATCGAGGAGCTCATGGACGCGCAGCGCCGCGCGCTGCGGTGACCCGCCGGCTCCTGCTCGGCACGCGCAACGCGGGCAAGGTCGCCGAGCTCCGCGCGCTGCTCAAGGGCCTCGACGTCGAGCTGCAGAGCGTGAGTGACCTCGCCGATCCGCCGCCCGATCCGCCGGAGGACGCGCCGACCTACGCGGAGAACGCGATCTTCAAGGCGCTCGCGTACGCGCGCGCCACCGGCGTCGAGACGATCGCCGACGACTCGGGGCTCGAGGTCGACGCGCTCGGCGGCGCCCCCGGCGTTCGGAGCCGCCGGTTCTTCGGCGAGGACGCGAGCCCGGCGGAGCGCAACCGGATGCTCCTCGGCCTGCTCGACGGCGTGACCGACCGGACCGCGCGGTTCGTCGCTGCCATCGCGCTGGCCCAGCCCGACGGGCGCGTCGAGACGTTCGACGGCGAGGTGCGTGGCGAGATCGCCGAGTCGCCGCGCGGCGAGGACGGCTTCGGCTACGACCCGGTGTTCGTCATCGCGGAGGATGGACGCACGATGGCCGAGGTCCCGCGCGACGAGAAGAACGCGATCTCGCACCGTGGGCTCGCCGCCGCGAAGCTGCGCGCCGCGCTGGCGGACGCATGAGCCCGCGCGCGATTCACGTCGTCGAGTACGCGGTGCTCGCCCTCGCCTTCGCCGGCGCGGCGTACGTGCAGCGCGACCAGCTCGGCGTGCTGTTCTGGATCCTGCTCGTCGGTCCGGACATCGGGCTCGTCACAGCACCCGCGTTCGGCCGGATGCCGGGCCGCGGACGGCTCCCGCCGCGCGCGGTGCCCGTGTACAACGCGTTCCACACGTACACGGTCCCGGTGCTGCTCTGGATCGGTACCTGGGCATCGAGCGCGACGATCGGACCATGGCCGCTGCTCGGCTGGCTCATCCACATCAGTGCGGATCGCGCGCTCGGCTTCGGGCTGCGTGGTCCCGACGGCGGTCAGGCGCTCATCTAGCTATTCCGCGACCTGCCCCTCCATGAGCTGGCGAAGCTTCGCGGCGTCGCGGCGGACGTGCTCGATGGGCAGCGGTGGTCTGGGCTCGCCGATCCGCATGCTCGGCGGGCGCCCGGGTTCGCGGTCGTCCACGTACCGCGGGACGATGTGCGTGTGCAGGTGCGGCAGTTCGTTCCCGAGCGTCATGAGGTTCAGCTTCGCGGGTGTGTAGTGCGCCTCCACTGCGCGCGACACGCGCATGACATCGTCCCAGTAGAGGCCCGCTTCGGTGTCGCTCAACTGGGTCACGTCAGCGACATGCCGGCCGCGCCAGATGACGAGGCAGTACCCGCGCTGCCCGACATCGGCCTTCTGGAGGTATCCGTCGGATGTGTCGCTGCGGTAGACGCGGATCCCGTATTCGTTCTCGTCCGGCCGGCCCTGTGAGCACATGAGGCAACCTTCGCCGCGGTAGCGGCGCTCCCAGTCCTCCGGCCAGGTCCTCGGCACGCGGGGAGTATCAGTCATAGGAGAGTCGGCCCTGCTCGACGCGCGCCGCATCGGTCAGCCGGTGCGGCGCGGGCGGCCCACCGACGCGCAGCTGCACGACGGTCCAGCCACCCGCGGTCATGCGATCGGCGAGCAGCCGGCGGTGGCACTTCCACCAGAGCGTCTCCGCGCACATGAACGCGGTCGGAGCGGCGCGCGCGAATTCCTCGAGGCGCGCGAGGTCCGCGGCGAACTCGTCGCTTGCCATGTGATCGGCGTAGCCGCGGAACGCGGCGACGCGCAGCCCGATGTGCGGCGAGTCGGCACGCGGCGCGCGCCGTCCGCCTAGGCCAGGCAGGTGCACGTACTCGATGCCGGCGGCCGCGAGGGTGTCGCGGAGCGCGCTCTGGCCGAACTGCGGATTGCGGCGCGAGCCCGGCGCGCTGCGGATGTCGACGAGCAGCCGCACGCCCGCGTCCGCGAGGGCGTGAGTGAATTCCTCCGCGGTCGCCGTCCCGTGGCCGATGCTGTAGACCGTGCCGGTCATGCGCTCGAGTGTGGACCTCGACATCCGTCCGGTGACGCCCGACCAGCACGATCCGGTCCTGCGCTACTTCGACCTCGTCGCGTACGCGGACAATCCCGCCTGGTCGAACTGCTACTGCATGGAGCGGCTCGCGCCGGACTTCCCCGAGCGCACGAAGGACCAGAACCGCGGGTCACGCAGCGATCTGCTCCATTCCGGGAAGGCCAACGGTCTGGTCGCGTACCGGCTCGGGCGCGTGGTCGGCTGGTGCCATGCGGCGCCAAAGGCCGAGCTGCTCAACATCCCGACCGGTCCCGAGCGCGAGGTCGGCGCGATCGTGTGCTTCGTCGTTGCGCCCGACGCGCGCCGGCAGGGCATCGCGTCCGCGCTCCTCGGGGCCGCTCTGAAGCACCTCCGCGATCGCGGCATGCGCGCGGTCGAGGCCTATCCCCTGACCGCCGACATGGCCGCCACCCCGCAGTCGCTGTATCCCGGCCCGAAGGCGATGTACCTGCGCGCCGGGTTCGAGGTCGTGCGCGAGAACGAAAGCTTCACGATCGTGCGAAGATCTCTCTGATGGCGCGCGTCGTTTCGCTGCAGCTGCACGAAGGCCATGGGAAGCCGATGCGGCCCGTGCCGCAGGCCGACGCGCGCGTCGACGGCGGGCTCGAGGGCGACTCGCATGCCCACCGCACGAAGCGCGCGGTCACGATCGTCGACCGCTCGACCCACGACGCGGTCGGGGTGAAGCCGGGCGACCTGCGCGAGCAGATCACCGTCGAGGGTTTGCCGTCGCTCGGGTCGTTGGGCGAGGGCACGATGCTGCGGATCGGCGCACTCACGCTGCGGGTGAACGGGTCGTGCGATCCCTGCACCCACATCGGCGAGATGAACGGGATCGCGGACCCCGATGCATTCCAGTCGCTGCTCGAAGGGCGTCGCGGACTGGTGTGCACGGTCGTGGCTGCCGAAGGTCCGGTGCGGGTCGGGGATGAGATCAGCGTGATGGAGACCGCGGACTCGCGCTAGCTCCTGTCGGGGTGAGAGGAATCGAACCTCCGACCTCGCGGACCCAAACCGCGCGCGCTACCAAGCTGCGCCACACCCCGATGACCTGTTGATTATGACTGCGCTACGAGCCCACGGACGATCACATCGAGTCCGAACTCGAATGTCTCATCGCAATCGTCCTCGGCGAGCTGCGGCAACAGCTCGATGAGATACGGATCCGCATCCGGCGGCAGCGTGACGTCGCGGCCCTCGGCGCGCAGCGGCGCGGTCCCGACCTCCCACTGCGCGATGCCCACGACGTACGACGTGATCGTCGCGAGCGTCCGGAGTGCCGACTCCGCGTCGAAGCCGGCGGCCCGGAGGAGGGCCATGACCGATCCGGCGGCGCGCGCGGCGGCCGGATCGGTCAGCGGCAGCGCGGCAAGCAAAGGGATCGCGTGCGGATGGCGCAGCAGCAGCGCGCGGTACGCACGCGAAACGTCGCGGAACACCTCGGTCCATGGAACGTTCGACGGCGGCGGGATCACGAGCTCGGCCAGCAGCACCTCGACGACACCCGCGAGCACCGCCGCCTTGTTCGGGAAGTACCGGTAGACGGCCATGCCCTCGACGCCGAGCTCCGCGCCCAGCCGGCGCATCGAGAGCGCCTCGAGGCCGTCGCGGTCGACGACCGCGAGCGCGGCCTGCGCGATGCGCAACCGGCTGAGGGGCGTCCGCGTATTGGTTGACAGAGCGGCCATCGGGTCTTAGTTTACACCGTAAACACGCAGCCGAGCAAAGGGGAAGCGGTCATGTTCGCGGCCTGGGGTCATCTGGTCTTCCGGTTCCGCTGGGCATTCCTGGTCGTCTCGGGCGCGCTGATGGCCGTATCGGTCGTCGTGAGCGCCTCAGGCGGCGATCTGAAGAGCGGCGGGATCATCCAGACGTCCGAATCGGGACGCGCCGCCAAGCTCATCGAGAACGAGCTGCCTCGCTCGAGCGGCACCTCGTTCACGGTCGTGTTCGACAGCCCGACCCTCGCCGTCACCGACCCCGCATACAAGGCCGCGGTGGACCAGGCCCTCGCCGGGGTCCGCGCCGACCCACGCGTGCAATCGGTCCTCACCGCGTACGACCCGGGCCCGCAGGCCGCGTCGCTCGTGTCGCGTGACCAGCACGCGCTGGTCGCGGTCGTGAGCGTGAAGGACGACTCGGTCACCGCCGGGAAGTACTACCCGGAGCTGCGGGCGAAGATCGCGTCCGACGTGCTGGGCGTCCAGGCCACCGGGTACCTCGCGGTGAACCACGACTTCAACACGATCCTCGAGACCGACCTCCAGCGGGCGGAGTACGTCTCGCTGCCGCTCGCGCTGATCCTCCTGCTGCTCGTGTTCGGCACGGTGCTCGCGGCGATGTTGCCGCTCGGCGTCGGAATGCTCGCGGTCGTCGGCGGCATCGCCGCGACGTTCGCGCTCAGCCACGCAACCGATGTATCCCAGTACGCGCTCAACATCGTGACGCTCATCGGTCTCGGCGTCGCGATCGACTACTCGCTGTTCATCGTCAACCGCTTCCGCGAGGAGCTGGCGCGCGGACGCACCGTCGAGGACGCGATCGCGCGCTCGATGGCCACCGCCGGCCGCGCGATCACGTTCTCGGGGCTCACCGTCGCGATCGGCCTCGCCGGGATGTTCTTCTACCAGGGCACGTTCCTGGCGTCGATGGGCTATGCCGGCGCGCTCGTGGTCGCGATCGCGGTGTTCTATGGACTCACGTTCCTGCCGGCGGTGCTCTCGCTGCTCGGGCCGCGGGTGAACAGCCTTCGCCTGTCGGAGCTGTGGCGGCGGCTACGTGGCAAGCCGGTCAGCACCGCCGAGCGCGGCCCCGGCCTCTGGCACCGGCTCGCGCTGGCGGTGATGGCGCGCCCGCTCGTCGTGCTCATCCCGGTGCTCGCGTTCATCCTGCTCGCGGGCTCGCCGTTCCTGCGGCTCCGCCTGGCGAACGGCGACGTGGACATGCTGCCGCCGGCCGCCGAATCCCGCGTCGCGCTGCACACGCTGAGCGACCGGTTCCCGGGGCAGGACCAGAACTCCTTCCAGATCGTCATCCACTACGAGAACGGCACCGACCCGCTCAGCCCCGAGAACGCGGGCGCGCTCTACGACCTCTCGCGAACGGTGGCCGCGATCCCGGGCATCCTGCACGTTGTCAGCGTCGTCGACGCCGACCCGCCGCTCACCAAGCCGCAGATCCTGGCGGCCCTCGCGGACCCGGCCAACCTGCCGCTGGCCGCGCAGGCGGGGATCAAGCAGAGCATCGGCAAGGACATCGCCGTGCTCAATGCCTTCAGCGCCGACGCGATCGGGAGCGATCAGTCGCGAGAGGAGCTCAAGCAGATCCGCGCGATCGCCCCGCCGGCCGGCGCCGAGCTGCTCGTGACGGGGTTCACCGCGTACGACGTCGACGCGATCAACTTCATCCTTGGCAAGACCCCGGCGGCCGTCGCGTTCGTGGTCCTCGCGACGTACGTCGTGCTGTTCCTCCTGCTCGGCTCGGTCGTGCTGCCGCTGAAAGCCGTGCTCATGAACTTCCTGTCGATCAGTGCGTCGTTCGGCGCGCTCGTGTGGATCTTCCAGGACGGTCACCTTGCCTCATGGCTGAACTTCACGCCGTCCTCGATCGATCCGACGCTGCCGGTGATCATGTTCTGCATCGTCTTCGGGCTGTCGATGGACTACGAGGTCCTGCTCCTCAGCCGGATGCAGGAGGAATATCACCGCACCAGGGACAACCGCTTCGCGGTCGCTGAAGGCCTCGAGCGGATCGGCCGGCTCATCACCGGCGCCGCGGCGATCATGGTCGGCGTCTTCCTCGCGTTCGCGCTCGCGCAGGTCGTGATCATTAAGGCCATCGGGCTGGGGATGGCCATCGCGGTCGCGATCGATGCCACGCTCGTGCGTGCGCTCGTCGTCCCGGCCACGATGCGGCTCCTCGGAGATCTCAACTGGTGGGCGCCGCGGCCGCTCGCGAAGCTCTATCGCCGGCTAGGTCTCGGCGAGGCGCACACCACCCGGGAGCAGCTGAGCCCGGCCCTCGGGGGCGACTAGAGGCCGCTCGTACCATACGGCCGCATGCAGGAGGTTCCGGCGCTCCGCCCGCTCAGCGTCGGCGACATCATCGACCGGACCATCCGCTTGTTCCGCGCGAATTTCGTGCTGTTCTTCGTGGTCGCGGCGCTGCCCACGCTGATCGTCGAGGTGCTCGAGCGCGCGTTCGGGCTGACCCAGACGTTCGATCTGAACGACTTCACCTCGGCCATCAGCACGACCGGCGGCGCCGTGGCGCTGCCCCGCCAGCTGCAGCCCGCCGACCCGATCGCCGCGACCGTCATCGGGCTCGTCAGCTTCGCGCTCTTCGTCGTCCAGTACGCCGCGCTCGTGTATGTGGTCGGGCGCCGTTACCTCGGGCGTCCCGCGTCGGTCGGCGACGGATTCAGGGAGGGATTGCGCACCGCGCCGCGACTATTCCTTAGCGGGCTCATCGTCATCGTGGTCATCGCCGTCGTCTTCATCGTGCTCTTCATCGCCGTGGCCGCGCTGAATTCGCAGGCGTTCGCCGCCATCGCGTTGATCATCGGGCTGATCGGTTTCTTCATCTTGTTCCCGTATCTTCTCCTGTCTCTCGCGGTCCTCGGACCGGCGGTGGTCCTCGAAGGCCTCGGCCCGATCGCGGCGATCCGCCGCTCGTTCCATCTGATGAAGAAAGCGCGGTGGCGGACGTTGGGCCTCTACATCCTCATGGGCATCATCTCGTCACTCCTGGGGCTCATCTTCACGGTCCTCTTCTTCGTGTCGTTCGTGAGCGAGCCGACGGTCCGCACGGTGCTGCAGAGCGTGGCGAGCATCGCCAGCGCCGCCGTCAGCTACCCGCTCCTGTACGGCTCGCTGGCCATCCTCTACTACGACCTGCGCGTGCGGAAGGAAGCCTTCGATCTCCAGCTCGCCGCGGAGGCGCTGCCGCGCGAGGTCTGACCGGCGTCGCGATCCTGGTCGTCGTCCTCCTCTTGACCGGCGGGGGCATCGCGAGCGCGGACACCCTTGCGGCGACCACCTACCTCGAGCGACTGCGCGAGGTCCGCACGCTGGTCGTCGACGCACGAGCCGCGCCGTCGAACCAGCGGGCCGCCGGCTTGGCGCACGCAGCAACGCTGCTGCGCAGTACCGACGCGATCACCCTCGGCGACGGATCGACCCTGCCGATCGACGACTCCGCGCTCGCCTCCAGGCTGACCGGGGCCGACGGGGCCGCGCTCGGCGTCGTGCTCGGCGACCTCGACGCGCGGATCGCCGCGGCCGCCCGCGCAGCGAGCTCGGCCGGTCCGTCGGCGCAGGCGGTGGACGGCGCGTTGCGCGCGGTCCTGCAGTCGCGCGTCGCGCCGCCGGCGGGCGAGCCGTCACTCCTCGACCTCTTCCTGAGCCTCGTCGCGCGCGCGTTCGAATTCGTCCAGCGCGGGACGCTCGCGGCGGTCGACCCGCAGGCGGTGATCACCGTCCTCAGCGGGCTCGGCCTCGCGATCGCGCTCATCGTGGCCGGGGTCCTCGGCCGGGGAGTGCGCGAGCGGATCCGCCGCGAGGTATCGAGCGCCGATGTGCGGGCCGGCGCGACCGACGATCCCACCGAGCACCTCCGGCGCGCCGACGCGGCGATCGCGGCCGGGCGGTCACGCGAGGGGCTCCACGAGCTGTACCTGTTCGCGCTGGCCCGCCTCGCGGCACACGAGACGATCCGCTTCGACCCGGCGCTCACCGATCGCGAGCTCCTTGCGCGGGCCGCGGCGATCCCCCAGATCGCTCCGCTGCGCACGCTCGTCGCGCTGCATGAGCGCGTGTGGTTCGGCCTCAAGCCGGCCGGGCCGGACGACGCGGCGCGCGCGCGCGCGCTCGCGGAGCAGGTCGGCGCGTGAGAGGCCGCCGCGTCGACCCGCTGGTCCTTGCCGGCGTCGTGCTGCTCGTCCTGGTCGTCGCCCTGACCGCGCTCGGCGCTCGCCCCGACCAGGAGGAGCTGGGCCTCACCGCGTCCGTCTACGACGAGGGCAGCGGTGGAGCCGCGACGTTGCGCCGGCTCATCGATACGTTGGGCGTCCGCACCGTCTCGCTCGAGGGTGATCGATTCGAGCCCCAGGTCGCGGACGAGACCGTGCTATTCATGCTCCGCCCGAGCGAGCTCGTGACCGTGCAGGACGTCGCCGCCGTGCGGGCCTACGTCGATCAGGGCGGCACCGTCGTCCTCGCGCATGACTTCGAGCCGTTCATCGAGCCGTTGCTCGAGGGGTTCGACATCCACTTCGCATCGGCGGCCGCGACGGGGACCTTTCGGCTGTCGGGAGCGCTGTTCGGTGCACCGCCGGCGCTCCAGATCCAGAGCCTTGCCGGCCGGGAGCTCCGTCTCGGTGCCGGATGGGATCCGATCGGCACCGATGGCCAGGCGCCGACGGTCGCGATGCGCACCGCTGGAAAAGGGGCCCTCATCGTCGTCGGGACGTCCACGCCGTTCCTCACCGGGTCGATCGCGAACGCGGACAACGCCCACTTCGCGGTGGCCCTCGCGGCGTCGGCGTTCACCGCCGGGGGCGTCGTCGCGTTCGACGAGTACCACCATGGCGTCCACCCCGCGGCGGACATCCTCGCCGTCGTGGAGCGCACCTGGCCGGGTCGCGCCCTCCTCTTCGTCGGCGTCGTGATCTTCGCGTTCGTCGCGCTCACCGGCCGGCGGCTCGGCCCGCCGCTGCCGCTCGACCCGCGGCCGCCCCGGTCGAGCCTGGAGTACGTCCGTGGGTTCGCGGGGCTCGTCCGGCGGTCCGGTCGTCAGGAGATCGTGCGCGATCGCCTGCGACGGGAGCTCCATGGCGGACTCGCGCGTTCGGCGGGGCTCGATCCGGCCACCCCATTCGACCGAGTGCTCGACGGCCTCCGGGCGATCTCTCCCACGCGTGCGGCCGAGGCCGCCGCGCTCGACGCTCGGCTGGGGCAGCGGTTGCGTGACGCCGAGCTGGTCCGTACCGTCGCGGAGGTCGCGGCACTGTTGCGCGAGGAGGGCTCGTGAGCGTCAAGGACACCGCGGCCCGGTTCGAGTCGGACGTCCACAAGATCATCGTCGGGCAGGACGAAACGATCCGCCTCACCTACATCGCTCTCGTCCTCGGGGGCCATGTCCTCATCGAGGGCGTTCCGGGTACCGCGAAGACGCTCCTGGCCCGCACCGTCGCCCAGCTCATCGGTGGATCGTTCAAGCGCATCCAGTTCACGCCGGACCTCATGCCGAGCGACGTCGTCGGCACGTCGGTCTACGAGCTCTCGACGGGGCAGTTCCGCATCCGCCGTGGCCCGATCTTCGGCAACGTGGTGCTCGCCGATGAAGTGAACCGCGCGCCCGCGAAGACGCAGTCCGCGCTCCTCGAGGCGATGGAGGAGCACCAGGTCACGCTCGAGGGCGCCGCGCAGATGTTGCCGGAGCCCTTCCTGGTGCTCGCGACCCAGAACCCCGTCGAGTACGAGGGGACATATCCCCTCCCGGAGGCGCAGCTCGACCGCTTCCTGTTCAAGGCCGTCGTCCGGTACCCCGAACCGGCCGAGGAGGCCGCCATCCTCCGGGCCCACGACAGGGGGCTGCCACTCGCGGACATTGCGACGCTCAGTCCGCTCGATCCCGGGACGTTGCGCGAGGCGACGGCCGAGATCGGCGCGGTCACCGTCGAGGCCTCGATCCTCGAGTACGTCGTCAACGTCGCGGGCGAGTCGCGCCGATCGGGTGACGTGCTGCTCGGCGCGAGCCCGCGGGCGGCGGTGCATCTCTTGCGGGCGTCCAAGGCCGCGGCCGCGATCGACGGTCGCGACTACGTGACGCCCGACGACGTGAAAGCGCTCGTGCCGGCGGTCTTCCGGCACCGGCTCGTGCTCAAGGCCGAGGCCGAGATCGAAGGCCTCGATGCCGACGCCGTCGTGCGGCGGATCCTCGCCCGGCTGGACGTGCCGCGGTAGCGCTGCGCGCCGGGCTCGCCGCGTTCCCGATCCCGCGGCCACGGCTCCTCGCCGTGCTGTTGATCGCCGCGATCCCCATCGCGCTGGCCGGATGGTCTCCGGGTCTCGCGGTCATCGGCGCGATCGTGGTGGTCGTCGCGCTCGCGCTCGCGTTCGTCGATTGGCGGCGGAGCCCCCGGCTCGATGCGCGCGATGTCCGGCGTGTCGCCGATCCGCAGCTCTCGCTCGGCGCCCCGAATCCGATCTCGGTCACCCTTCGCGATCCGTTCGGCCGCGGCCTGCGGATCCGGATCCGAGACGAAGCGCCGGTCTCATTTCGCGTCGACCGCCGGGCTGCGACGCTCCACGTCCCGGCCGGTGGGGAGGCGAGCCTGGACTACGTCGCATGGCCGCGGTTCCGAGGCACGTTCCGCTTTGGCGACGTGCACCTGCGGACCATCGGACCGCTCGATCTCGTCGAGCGCCAATCGGTCGCGCGCGCGGCGGCGCCCGCGAACGTGTATCC
>DATCOR010000269.1:0-9366 GCA_036564585.1 Candidatus Limnocylindria bacterium
CCAGCGGCACCGGTGCGGCGGGCTCGCCCGACGCCGCCAAGCCGGTCTCGATGCGGAGAACCGCGTATTCCCGGATCGCCCGGCCGCCGGGCAGATCGAGGGCGGCGCTGCCATCCCGCGAGCTCGCGAGCGCGTCCAGCGCCGCCCGGTGCTTCGCCGCGAGGGCCCGTCCGGTCGCCCGGGTCCAGGCGATCGCGAGCGCGTCGTCGCGGACTCCCGCGTCGAGGCGATCGAGCGCGATCCCGGTACCGGTCATGGCGCCGTCGAGGCTCCGCTCGGCGGCGATCCGGGTCGCGTCGGCTGCGCCGGCGGCCGCGTCGGCCAGGCGCGCCAGCGCAGCCCTGGCCTGCGGGTTGATCCGCTCGAGCTCGGGCAGCACCTTGTGGCGGATCCGGTTGCGCGCGTACTTCGGGTCCGTGTTCGAGCGATCCTTCCGCGGCTCGACCTTCGCCTCGCGGCAGACCGCTTCGGTCTCGGCCCGGCCGATCGCGAGGAGCGGACGGACGATGTCGTCGCGCAGCGGGCGCATTCCGGCGAGGCCAGCGAGCCCGCTTCCCCGCGTCGCGTGCAGGAGGACGGTCTCGGCCTGGTCGTCGCGGGTGTGCCCCGTGGCGATGCGCGTCGCGCCGACCTCTTGTGCGGCGCGGCGGAGGAACGCGTAGCGGAGCTCGCGCGCGTCGTCCTCGCTCCTCGGGGGCTTTTCCGCGCGGCCGATGCGGATGGTCGCGCCACGTGATTGCGCGAGGTCGGCGACGAACTGCGCGTCCTTCGCGGACTCGCGCGGGCGCAGGCGATGGTCGAAGTGCGCGACGTGGAGGTCGAGGGCGAGCTGCGGTGCGAGATCGCTGAGCAGAAGGAGGAGCGCGGTCGAGTCGGCGCCGCCGGAGACCGCGACGACCAATGGTCCGGGCGGGAGCAGGTCGTGCTCACGCACGAAGGCGAGGACCGCGGCGCGGATCGATAGGGTGGTGGTCAACGGTGGCTGGGGTGGGAGTCGGACCCACGATCGGGCGGTTATGAGTCGCCTGCTCTAACCACTGAGCTACCCAGCCGGAGACTCAATTGTACGGGGGCTGCTCGTCCTTCTCCGCGGCGAGTCGTGCGCGGAACTCCGGCTCCGTCATCGTGTACTTGCGTTGGTTGCAGGGACCGCAGGCCGGCAGAATGTTCGCGATCTCGTTGCTTCCGCCGCGCGCCAACGGTGTTCGATGATCGACTTGCATCGGTCCGGCTAACCCGCAGTACGCGCATCGTCCACCGTGCATCTGTACGAGCGCGAGCCACTCTGCGTACGTGAATGACGGCCCGCCGGCGTCATCGCGCTCGCGACGACGATGTCTCATCGCGATGCGGACGGCCTTGCGATGCGGGCTCGCGTCGATTTGGCGTTGGCGACGCTCCGGATCGCGGGCGTAGTACGCACGAAGTTCCGCACGATGCTCGTCCGGGTGTTGCTGACGCCAGCGGCGCATCGCCTCGCGAGCTTTGTCGGCATTCCGCTTCATCCACTCGCGCCCGTATGCGCGTCGCTTGTCGGGATCGGAGTAGGGCACGCTTGCTTGGTACCGAGGTGGCCGCGTCGGTGCAATAGGACCCGGACACGAAAACGCCCGGGTTCAGCCCGGGCACTCTGTTGCGGGAGAAAGATTCGAACTTTCGACCTTCGGGTTATGAGCCCGACGAGCTACCGCTGCTCCATCCCGCGAGGCTCATTTTACAGCGTCGCGACCCATCGTGCCGCGCGACTTCGATCGAGTTTCAGCGCGCTCCGAAGAACAGCGCGATCCACTTCTGCACGCGCGATGGCCCCTGCGCACCCACAACGACCGCGGGCGCCGTCGCATCCTGCTGCACACCGATGAGCGCCTGCCCCGGCAGCACATAGCCGTAGTCGTGGGCCTTGTTGGTCACGTAATCGTCGGTCTGCTTCGTCGCGACATCCGCCGCGAGCTGCGCGTGCTGCGCCGCCGCCGCCGCGATATCCGCGCGATACGCGTCCGCCTGCCGGCCGAGCGCGTTGCGCTGGATCTCGATCGCGACGAACGCGCCTGCCAGGAGCAGCCCCGCCATGAGCAGAAGCATCGCGAGCGATGGGCGGCCAAGCGTCGCCACAGCCGCGCGCCCGGCGCGCGACGTCCGCTTCGTGACCCGCGAACCCTTCCGCATCGTTGCCATCATCGCCCCTCAGGCCACTCGGATGGAAGCCCCTTCGCGTCGCCACCCGCGCTCGCGTACGCCAGCCACCCGAGCAGCCCGAGGAGCGACCGCGCGGGCCGGATGTCCGGCACACCGCTCACCATGCCCACCGCGATCACCGGCCGCTCGCCCCAGATGACCGCCGCGTCGTTGCGGACCTTCTCGAGCGAGCCGGTCTTGTGCGCCACCCGCGTCCGCGCGGGCAGGTAGCGCCGCACGAGCGCGTCGTCCTGCGTTGCCTCGAGCACCGCGAGCACGGCGTCGGAGGTCGCTCGGTCGACGAGCTCGCCGCGGACGAGTCGCAGCAGCAGGCCGGCCAGCTCCCGCGGGCTGGCGACGTTGTCGAGGCCCCGGTTGGCTGCCTCGAAGTCGAACATCTTGCGCTGAAGCCGGGTCCGCTCGCAGCCCCACTCGCGCATCCGCTCCGCGATCCGGTCGACGCCGACGCGCTCCATGATCCGGTTCGTCGCGGTGTTGTCGCTCACGATCGTCATGAGCGTCGCGTGGTCCCGGATCGTGAGCTCGGTCACCCCGGGGACCAAGCCGAGCACGCCCGTTCCAGGCAGGTGCTCCCCCACCGCGAGCCGCTCGTCCAGCGACAGCCGGCCCTCGGCCGCATCGGCGTGCACGGTCATGAGGATCGGGATCTTGATCACCGACGCTGCCGAATAGGACTGGTCGGCTGTGCGCTCATAGAGCACCGTGCCGTCCTCGGCGACGGCGATGAGGCCGGCCGATCCATCGAGCGCCGCGGCGCCACGGTCGAGGGCCGCCCAGTCGACGCTCATGTCCGCATCCGCTCGCGCACGCGGGCGCGATCCGCGAGCCGCGACATGCCGAGCCCTTCGACGGCGAACGAGGCGGCGGCGCTCGCAAAGGTCGCCGCTTCGATCATCGGCAGGCCTTCCGCCAGGCCGAGGGCGAGGCTCGCCGCGAACGCGTCGCCCGCGCCGGTCTGGTCGATCACCTCGGCGACGGCGAACGCGGGCACGTGATCCGTGCGACCGCGCGCATGCAGCTCCGAGCCGCGCTCGGCCTCCGTGACGACGACCGTCGTGAACGGCAGCCATGCGGAATCCTCCGCGTGATCCTCCTCGCTCACGACCACCGCATCGACCTTCGGCAGTAGCCGCGCGTATTCGGTCCAGGGCGTCGCGACCACGGTGCCGTCCGCATCGAACGACCGCAGCAGCCCCTGCGCCGCGAGCACCCGCTTCGCGCCGGACCACGGCGCGAACAGCGAGTCGTCGAGCTCGCCGGCGATGGACGCGAGGAGCACCGCCTTCGGCCTCCCGACCGCGCGGCCGACCTCCGCGCGCGTGATCGGCGCGGCCCTCGCGCGCAGGCGGAGCGTCCGATGACCCGCCGCGTCGTACGTGAACGCGAAGGTCGTCGTCACGTCGCTCGGGAGCGCGCGCAGCGCGATGCCGAGCTCCTGGCACAGCGTGTCGAGCGACTCGCGTTCCGTTGGTCCGGCGCGGGTCACGAGCGTGACGCGAGCGCCGAGCTTCGCGGCCGTCGCCGCGCCGTAGAGCGCCGAGCCGCCCAGCCGCCAGCGCCCGTCCGAGAACTCGTCGCGCGCGGTGTGACCGATCGCGAGGAACGGTACCGCCGAGCTAGACATTAAAAAGGACATTCATCGTGTCGCCGTCCTGGATCAGGTAGCTCTTCCCTTCGGTCCGCATGAGCGCCTGCTTCCGCGCGTTGGCCTCGCTCCCCGCCTTCAGCAGCTCGTCCCAGCGGATCACCTCGGCCCGGATGAACCCGCGCTCGAGATCCGAGTGGATCGCGCCGGCCGCCTGCTGCGCGGTCGAGCCCTTGTAGACCGTCCATGCCCGCACCTCGTCCTCGCCGGCGGTGAAGAACGAGGTGAGCCCGAGGAGTTCGTACGTCGCGTGGACCACGCGATCGAGCGGCGCCTCAGCGAGCCCGAGCTCCGCTCGGAAGGCGGTCGCTTCATCCGGTGGCAGCTCGGCGATCTCCGCCTCGATCTTCGCGCAGACCGCGACGACCGCGCCGCCCCGATGCTTCGCGGCGGCATCGCGAAGCGGAGCGAGCACCGCCTCGGGCGACGCGACGTCGGCCTCGTCCACGTTGACGAGCACGAGCTGGGGCATGAGCGTGAGGAACCGATAGCCGCGGATGAGGCGCTGCTCCTCCGGCTCGACGTCGAGATCGCGGAGCGGCGACTCAGCCTCGAGCGCGGGCTTGGCTCGCTGCAGGAACGCGAGTTCGCGCTCCTTCGATTCGCGCTCGGGTCCCTTCGCGCTGCGCATCTCGCGCTCGAGCCCCTCGAGTCGCTTCTCGACGATCGCGTGATCGGAGAACAGGAGCTCGAGCTCGAGCGTCGCCATGTCGCGCAGCGGGTCCACGGATCCCTCGGCATGCGGCACGGATGGATCCGCGAACGCGCGGACCACATGGACGAGTGCGTCGGAGTTGCGGAGATCGCCGAGCTTCTTCGGACTGATCCCCTCGCCCGCGGTCGCGCTCTTCGCGAGGCCGAGGTCGCGGTACGTGATCTCCGCGAACGTCGTCTTCTTCGGCTTGAACAGCGCCGCGAGCTTTTCAACGCGCTCGTCGGGGACCTTCGCCACACCGATGTTCGTCTCGGCCTCCGCGCCCGCGAACGCACCCGTTGAGGCGTGCGCGCCGGTCAGGAGGTTGAAAACGGTGGTCTTGCCGACGTATGGGAGACCGGTGATCGTCGAGCTCAGGTTCACCCGAGCGTCGCCTGCTCGACCGGGAGGTCCTCGCCGAAGATCGTCCGCGCGACGGCCCGGAAGCGGTCAGTCGGGCCGGTGGCGAACACGCGGTGGGTGGGGCCCGCGGCGGTGCGCACGAGCCGGTGCGAGAGCAGCACCTCGCGCACCGCGAGGGCGGTCGTCGCGGCCGAGTCCACGACGCGGACGCCGGGTCCTGCGACGCGCTCGATGACCGAGCGGAGCAACGGGTAGTGCGTGCAGCCGAGCAGCAACGTGTCGACGACCGGCTGCACGACGCCGCCCTCGGTCAGCAGCGGCTGCACGTAGTCGCGCACCGCGGCCTCCGCCTCCGCCGAATCGGCCTTGCCGCCTTCGACCAGCGGAACGAGCGCCGGGCAGGCCTGCTGGATCACGTCGGCAAGCGGATCGAGGTCGCGGAGCGCCCGCGCGTACGCGCCGGAACGGACGGTCGCCGTCGTCGCGAGCACGCCGATCGAGCGGCGCGCCGACGCGGAGATCGCCGCGGCGGCGCCGGGCCGCACGACCCCGATGATCGGGACGCGCGACTCGTCGCGCACGACATCGAGCGCGACGGCGGTCGCGGTGTTGCAGGCGAGCACGATGAGCTTGGTGTGATGCGTGCCGAACCACGCGAGCGCCTGGCGGGTGAAGCCCACGATCTCGTCGGCCGGGCGCGGCCCGTACGGCATGCGAGCCTCGTCGCCCAGATAGATCGTGGATTCGCCTGGAAGCTGCCGGCGCATCTCGCGCAGGACCGTGAGCCCGCCGACGCCGGAGTCGAAGACCCCGATGGGCAGATCGGCTTCCGCGGTCACCGCTTCCGTTGCTGGCTGACGAGCGCGTTCGCGAGCGCGGCGATCGCCTGCGATGCCGGCGCATTCGCGTTCGAGAGCACGAACGGGTTCTGCTTGTTGTTCGATTCGCTGATGAGCTTCCAGTCGGACGGGATCTCGCCGACGACCGGCAGGTTAAGGGCGTGCTCCATGCCGCCCTTCGAGAGGCCGGCCGTGAGGTCGGATTGATTCACCACGAGGAGCAGCGGCTTCTGGCCCTTGTACCCGAGCGCCTCGAACGTGTCGATCGCCGAGCGTGTGTTCGCGATCGTGGAGCCCTGATACGTGATGACGATCAGGATCACGCTCGCCGCGTCGAGGATCGCGAGCGCGTCCTCGGACAGGCGGCTCGGGGTGTCGACGATGACGTAGTCGTGCGAGTCGGCGAGCAGGTTGACCGCGTTCGCGAGCTCGGTCGAGGCGACGAGATCGGCTTCCTCCGGCCGCGGCGGCGCGAGCAGGACCGCGATCCCGCCAGGCCCTTCCCACATCGCATCCGACATCGACGAGCGCATCGCGGCGCCGGCCGGCAGATCGACGATCGATCGCGTCGCCGGCGGGACGGGCAGTAGATGGCGGACGGCGCCGAACTGCATCACGCCGTCGAACAGCGCGACCGACGCGCCGTTGCGACGCAGGACGCACGCGAGATTCACGGCGATCGTCGTCTTCCCGACGCCGCCCTTCGGCGAATACACGGCGATGATCTGGCCGCCACCCTCGCGCCTCGCGTCCTTCGCGCCGCCGAGCGCGGAGGCGAGCTCGTTCGCCCCTCCGGGAAGGACGAACACCGCGTCGATTCCGAGCTCCGGTCGGGGATCGACCGGCCGCTGCGGTACGGTGACGATGATGATCCGCGTCCCCGGGGAGGCGGCGCGGATCCGCTTCGCGACGTCGAACCCCGTGACCTTGCCCTGCAGCAGCGCGTCGATGAGGACGACGTCCGGTTTTTCCGTGGCCGCCTGGGTGATCCCGGCCTCGGCCTGGGCGTTGACGCCGGCGATCTCGACGTCCTTTTCGCGGCGGAGCATTCCGTTGAGGTGCTCGGCCACCTGCGGGAGGTCCTCGATGATGAGAACGCGTTTCACGTCGGCGAGTCTAACGACGGGCCCGGCGCAACGTCGCGGCCGACGCGATAGCCATCACCGCCATGGCCGCAACGAACGCCAGGCCCACCCGCAGGGTCACCCCGTACCAGTACGGATCGGGGTACATCGCCAGCAGGTTCGAGTCGGCGGGGAAGAGGAAGTTCCCCTGCGGGAAGAAGATCTCGTGGAACAGCAGAAAGAGCGGATCGAATGCGACGGCCGCGGCAACGGCAACGACGGCGCTGCCGATGCTCGCCGCGATCGCCGCATCGCGCACGAGGACCACAGCAGCGATCCAGCCGCGGCGCGAAGCCAACAGGATCACGAGCGCCGCGATGATCGCGCCTGCGACCGCGGCGATGCGGGCGCCGATGAACACATTGCGCACGTCGGCCATGTGCGCGTACTCCCCGACTGTGAAGATGCTCGCGCCGAATGAGATTGGCGGCCGATCACCGTCGCCGGTGACGTAGGCGAACCACGCGTTGTGCCAACCAGTGAGCGCCTGAAGGTCGAGCTGCTGCGCGCGCGGACCAGGTTCGGCGAGAACGTGGAATGTCACGGGCGTGCGATCACGCATGATCGACTCGTAGGTCGCGGTGCCGCCGAACACGATCGCGAAGGCGACGAGGCCCGACAGCGCGAGCGACATCGCGACGACCGCGGTCTCCCACCGCCGCGTCAGGCGCGTGGCAGCACTCCGAGGCCCGGGCGCTCGCTGAACACGAACCGTCCACGCTCGACCGGCACCGCGATGAACGGGTCGTCGACGATGAGCAGATTCCCATCGAGGTCGGCCCACTCGACCGCGGGCGCAAGGTGGGCCGCAGCGGCGATCGCGACGCTTGTCTCCGCCGCGCGGCAGCCGAGCATGACCTTCAGCCCGAGCTCGTGGGCGCGCTCGATCATCGCCCGGGCCTCGGCGATGCCGCCGCACTTCTGGAGCTTCACGTTGATCCCGTCGCATGCCCCGGCGAGCCGGTCCACGTCCGCGAGCCGGACCGCCGCCTCATCCGCGACGATCGGCAGCGGGCTGCGCTCGCGCACGAAGCGCAGCCCGTCGATGTCCCCCGTCGCCACTGGTTGCTCCACGAACTCGAGCCCGAACTGCACGATGCGCTCGATGCGCCTTGCCGCTTCCTCGGGCGTCCACGCCGCGTTCGGGTCGACGCGGATCGTCCCGTCGAACACACGCCGAATCCCCTCGAGGATCGCGACGTCGTCGCCGTGCCCGAGCTTCACCTTCAACACGTCGAATCCGGCGGCCTTCGCCGCCGCGGCGCGCTCCGCCATCAGCGCAGGCTCGGCGATGCCGATGGTGAACGACGTCGGCGGCGCCTCGGCCGGCGCGAGCCCGAGGAACGTGCGCAGCGGCTGACCGGCGGCCTGGGCCGCCCGATCGTGGGCCAGCGTGTCGAGCGCGCACGCCGCTGCCCCGCCGTGCGGGAACCGCTCGTCGAGCCGCGTCCGGACTGTCGCGAGATCGCGCGGGTCGTCAGGCAGGAGCGAGACGGCGCTACGCACGTCTGCCTCGAGCGACTCGGTCGTCTCGCCGAAGAACGGATCGGCCGACGCTTCGCCGTACGCGACGCGTTCGCCGTCGTGCAGCTCGACCAGCACGACGCGCTTCTCGGTCCGCACGGCACGCGAGATCGCGAACGGCACCGCCAGATGTACGTCGACGGTGCGGACGGTGAGCTTCAGCGCAGCACCGCGGCGCCGAGTCGATCCGCGCCGGCCGCGCCCTCCCGCACCGGGTCGGCGGCCGGTAGACCGGTCTCGGTCCCGGCATCGCGGATCGCGCGCGCGGCGGCCTCGTCCTCCAAAGCGCTCGTGTTGAGCGCGACGCCGACCACCTGAACGCATGCACCCGCGGCACGGCTCCACCCCGCCGCTCCTTCGTACAGCGGCACGAGCTCGCGGAGCGATCGGAGCGGCAGCCCCGGGAAGCCCTTGACCTCCGTGCGCGCGGCGTCGTGGCACAGGACGAGGACGTCCGGCGCGCTCCCGTGCAGCAGCCCGAGCGTGACCCCGGAGAAGCCGGGATGGGTGAGCGAGCCCTGCCCCTCGACCACGATCCAGTCCGCCGACTCGGCCGCGTCGCAGACCATCTGCTCGGCCGCGCCGGCGATGAAATCCGCGACGACCGCGTCGACCGAGATGCCCTGACCTGCGATCGCGATCCCGGTCTGGCCGGTCGGCACGAACGCGGCGCGTTTGCCGGCGCGCTCGAGCGCGCGCACGAGCTCGAGCGCAACGGTCATCTTCCCGACCGCGGCGTCCGAACCCACTGTCAGCACGACGTGGGTGCCGGCGCGGCGGGCGCGATGTCCACCGATCGGCAGATCCCCAGGCGGCTCGCGGAGCTCGCGGACCCGTCCCCCACCCGCGATCGCTGCGGCCTTGAGGGCGGGATCGTCGAGCACGCGCTCGTGGAGGCCGTTCCAGACGTCGAGCCCGCGCCGCAGCGCATCGTCGAGCGCCGGTCGGAACGCGTCGGGGATCCGGCCGCCCGCCGCGGCG
>DATCOR010000271.1:0-2910 GCA_036564585.1 Candidatus Limnocylindria bacterium
TGCCGCGGCCGAGGCGTTCTGCCCGCATGCGCCGACCACGCGCGACGACATCGTGCGCGCGGTGATCGCTGAATGGGCGATGACCCTTGGCGACGTGCTCCTGCGCCGGACCGCGATCGGGCTCGCCGCGTGCCAGGGCCTCGACCGGATCGACGCGCTGGCCGATCTCGTCGGCGGCCTGCTCGGCTGGGATGCCGACCGCTGCGCGACCGAGATCGAGTCCTACCGGCGCGAGATCGCCCCGATGCGCCGCTTCTCGGCGCCGTGACCGCGATCCTCGCGCTCGATCAGGGCACGACCGGCTCGGCGGCCATCGTGTTCGACGAGGCGGGTCGCGTGCGCGGCGCCGCGGACCGCGAGATCGCCCAGCACTACCCCGCGTCGGGGCACGTCGAGCACGACGCCGACGAGATCTTCGCGACGACCGTCGCGGTCGGCCGCGAGGCGCTTGCGGCGGCCAGCGTCGTCGGTCGTGACGTCGCGGCCATCGGCATCACGAACCAGCGCGAGACCACCGTGGTGTGGGAGCGCGCGACGGGGCGGCCGATCCACCGCGCGGTGGTCTGGCAGAGCCGCGCGAGCGCGGCGATCTGCGAGCGCCTGCGCGCGGATGGCTGGGAAACCACCGTGCGCGAGCGCACCGGGCTGGTCATCGACGCGTACTTCTCGGGCCCGAAGGTGCGATGGATCCTCGATCAGGTGCCCGGCGCGCAGGCTCGGGCCGCCGCGGGCGAGCTGCTCTGCGGCACGATCGAGAGCTGGCTGGTGTGGAAGCTCACGGGCGGGCGCGCGCACGTGACCGACGTGTCGAACGCCTCGCGCACGATGGTCTTCGACATCCATCGCGCCGCGTGGGACGACGAATTGCTCGGGGCGCTCGACCTGCCGCGCGCGCTGCTGCCGGCGCCGGTGCGCTGCAGCGGGGTCGTGGCCGAGACCGATCCCGCGATCTTCGGCGCCGCGATCCCGATCGCCGGGCTCGCGGGCGATCAGCAGGCCGCGCTCTTCGGCCAGGGCTGCTTCGCGCCCGGCCAGGCGAAGAACACGTACGGCACCGGCTGCTTCCTCCTCGCGAACAGCGGGGATCGTCCGCGCATCGGCGCGGGCGGGCTGCTCGCCACGATCGCGTGGGACATCGGCGCGGGCCGCCGGTACGCGCTCGAGGGCAGCGCGTTCGTGACCGGAGCCGCCGTGCAGTGGCTTCGTGACGGGCTCGGCATCATCGCGGACGCAGCCGAGACCGAGGCCCTCGCGCGATCCGTCCCCGCGAGCGGCGGCCTGTTTCTCGTCCCGGCGTTCACCGGTCTCGGCGCGCCGCACTGGGACCCGTACGCGCGCGGACTGCTGATCGGCATCGAGCGCGGCACGACGCGCGCGCACCTCGTGCGCGCGACGCTCGAGAGCATCGCCTTCCAGACGAGGGATCTCGTGGAGGCGATGCGCGCCGCGGGGCAGCCGATCGACGTGCTGCGCGCCGATGGCGGCGGCACCGCGAACGCCTTCCTCATGCAGCTCCAGGCCGACCTGCTCGGGATCCCGGTCGAGGTCGCCGCGGTGCGCGAGACGACCGCGCTCGGCGCCGCGTTCTTCGCCGGCCTCGGGGCCGGCGTCTGGAGATCGACCGACGACCTCGCGCGGCACCGCGCCGTCGCCGCGCGGTTCGAGCCGGCGATGGGTGCCGGCGAGCGCGACGCGCGCTACGCCGGCTGGCTGCGTGCGGTCGAGCGGTCGCGAGGCTGGGCTATCCCTTCGGGATCCGCTCCGGCCAGTTCGACATGATCCCGTCCACGCCAAGCGCCGCGCAGGCCGCGATCTCGTCCTGATCGTTCACGGTCCACACGTTCACCCGAAGCCCGGCGGCGTGCGCCGCGCTCACGAGCTCGCGCGTGACGTACGCCCGGTTCGGGTGGAGCGCCCAGAGGCCCGCTGAGCGCGCGCTCGCGATGAGCGCGTCGCGGTCCGGCGAATCCGAGAACACGAACGCCCGGCGCACGGATGGCGCCACGTCCCGGGCGGCGGTCAATGCCGGCCACCAGAAGCTCGATAGGTAGGCGTCCGGGTCGGCGCGCTCCGCGAGCCGCCGGGCGACCCGGCGTCCGAGCTCGGCGGCCTGCTGTTCATCGCGATCGGCCTTCAGCTCGACGTTCACGCCGACGCGGCCCCGGCAGACATCGAGGGCCTGATCCAGCGTGAGCGCCGCGCCGTCGCCGGGCGGGTCGTGCGAGATGACCAGGCGCCCGCCGGTGGTGAGCCAGACATCGGTCTCGACCTCGTCGCACCCGAGGGCGATCGCCTTTTCGAACGAGGCGATCGTGTTCTCCGGTGCATGACCCATCGCGCCGCGGTGGCCGATCCGTCGCATCGCGCTAATGGTCGCCTGTGCTCAGCGCCGGCGCAGCAGCGAGAGGCCGGTGCCGCTCGCGACCTCGTCGAAGCCCTGCGCGATGATCGCGGCGCGGGCGTCGGCGAACCGCGCGAGGTCGCGGTTCATGCTCGGGTCGGCGTAATCGAGGATCACGTACTGCGCGTCGCACGGATCCAGGGCGTCGACGTGGTAGTTCAAGCGGCGTTCGCCGACCT
This sequence comes from Candidatus Limnocylindria bacterium, assembly GCA_036564585.1. Classification (GTDB taxonomy): domain Bacteria; phylum Chloroflexota; class Limnocylindria; order P2-11E; family P2-11E; genus UBA4735. Next base: position 2,581 of record DATCOR010000271.1, read on the forward strand.
GGGTGACCCAGAAGTCGGTCGAGGCGATCGCCATGTTCGACGGGATCGCGTGGACCTGGGCCAGCAGCGCGTCGTACCTCGGCTCGCGCACGAACATCGACGTGCCGGACGGCGCCCGGTCCGGGTTGCCGCGCAGGTACGCGTTCTCGAAGTCGCGCGAGAACGGCCAGCCGCCGAAGCCGATGCAGAAGAACAGCGTCGCGAGCACGACGCCTCCGACCGCGCGCGTCCGCCAGCGCGGACTCGTCTTCGCGAATCCGACGATCGACGCGCCGAGCGCCAGCGGGATGATCGGTGCGCCGTACTGGTTGTGCAGGGTGTGCTCGCCAC
>DATCOR010000275.1:0-5164 GCA_036564585.1 Candidatus Limnocylindria bacterium
TATCCATGCGAACGTCATCGCGCTCGAGGCCGTCCTGCGCGATCTGCCCGAAGTGTCCGGGATCTGGGTGATGGGGGACACGGTCGGCTACGGACCCGATCCGGCGCCGACGCTCGCGCTGCTGCGCGAGCGCGGCGCGACCCTCATCGCCGGGAATCACGACCGGGCGGTCGCCACGGGTGAAGGGCTCGAGCTCTTCAACGCCGCCGCGCGCACGGCCGCCGAACGCCATCGTGCGTGGCTTGGCGGAGGGGATCGCGACTTCCTCGCCGCCCTGCCGGTCACGCTCGAGCCAATGTCCGGCTACGTGATCTGCCATGGCAGCCCGCGCGATCCGCTCTGGGAGTACGTCTTCGACGCGCGCACTGCCAGCTACGCGATGGCCGCCCTCGCCGTGCCGCGGTGCTGCGTCGGCCACACCCACGTGCCCGCGCGGTTCCCCGTCGGCGACACCAAGGTGATGATCAACCCGGGCAGCGTCGGCCAGCCTCGGGACGGCGACCCGCGGGCGTCGTACGCGGTGCTCGACACAGAGCGTGCGACCGTCGTTTTCCATCGCGTCGCGTACGACATTCCCGAGACGCAGAAGCGGATGCGCGCACTGAAGCTGCCCGACATGCTCGCCGACCGACTGGCGTTCGGCCTGTGAGTGAGATCGCGTTCCGCGAAGAGCTCGGCACCCGGCCAGGCGACGCGTTGCTCGAGTACGACCTGCCGCGCGGCGGCCGCGTGCGTCTCACCGTCCGGTTGGGGGAGCGCCGCACCGGCGGTTACGGCATCCGCGTGCGCCGCATCACCCGAGATGGCCCGACGCTCACGATGCGCTGCGAGATCACCGCACCGCGCGATGGCGCGCTCGTCACCCAGGCGCTCACGTATCCCGCGCAGACCGTCTCGGTGGACGACGGCCTCGTGCGCGGGGTCCGGGTCGTGGTGCTGGTGGATCAGAGCGGCACCGAGCGCGCGCGGATCACGGCCTAAGATTCGCCGGATTTGACAGAGACCCCCGGCGAGCCGCCCGAGCCACCATCGCGGCCTGAGCACCGGCTCGAGCGCGTCGAACGCGTCAAGGGCCGCCTTCCGGGCGACGCCCGCGTGCGCATCGTCCGGAGCGGTGACCTCCGCCGCAAACGGGGCTACGTCGAAGCGACCGACAAGGCGCTCGAGCCCGAGGGCACGGCCGGCCGGGCCATCGAGCGCGTGCGGTCGATCCTGTTCGGCCACCGGCTCTCGACCGAGCAGGAGCACGAGGAGCGCCTCTCCAAGGTCACCGGTCTCGCGATCTTCGCCTCCGACAACATATCGTCCTCGGCCTACGCGACCGAGGAGACGATGCGTGCGCTCGCCCTCGCCGGCGCCGGGGCGCTCGCGCTCACCATGCCGCTCACGATCGCGATCGTCGTCATCCTCGCGATCGTCGTCATCTCCTACCTGCAGGTCATCAAGGCCTACCCGAACGGCGGCGGCAGCTACGTCGTCGCGAGTGAGAACCTTGGAACGATCCCCGGCCTCATCGCGGCCGCCGCGCTCCTCGTCGACTACGTCCTGACCGTGTCGGTCTCGGTCGCGGGTGGCGTGCTCGCGATCACCAGCGCCAGGCCCGATCTCGAGCCCTCCAAGGTGACCATCGGCGTCGTGTTCATCGGGCTCCTTACGATCGGCAACCTTCGTGGCATCCGCGAGGCCGGCGTGCTCTTCGCCGGACCGACCTACTTCTACGTGATCAGCGTGTTCGGCGTGCTGGCCATCGGCCTGTACCGGATGATCACCGGCGATCTGCCGGCGCCCATCCCGCCGCCGGTCGCCGTGCAGCAGAGCGAGCTGCTCGGCGCGTTCCTCATCCTGCGCGCGTTCTCCTCCGGATCCGTCGCCCTGACCGGGACCGAAGCGGTGGCCAACGGTGTCCCCGCGTTCCGCACGCCCGAGGCGACCAACGCGCGGATCGTGCTCGTCGCGATGGGCACGCTGTTCGGCACGCTGTTTATCGGCATCAGCTTCCTTTCGACGCGCATCGGCCTGCAGCCGGATGCGAGCGAGACCCAGAGCATCCTGTCGATGCTTACGCGATCGCTCGTCGGCGAGGGCTGGTACTTCTACGTCGTCCAGATCGCAACGGCGATCATCCTCACGCTCGCCGCGAACACGAGCTTCTCCGGATTCCCGCGTCTCGCCTCGATCCTCGCGACCGACCGGTTCATGCCGCGTCAGTTCGCGCAGCGCGGCGATCGCCTCGCGTATTCGTTCGGGATCCTCGTGCTCGCCGTTCTGTCGGCCCTGCTGCTTGCGGCGTACCAGGCGAGCGTCAACGGGCTGATCCCGCTGTACACGATCGGCGTGTTCATCGCGTTCACGCTGTCGCAGGCCGGCCTCGTCCGCCACTGGCTCCGCGAGCGCGGACGCGGCTGGCGGTTCTCGATCTCCGTCAACGCACTCGGCGCGATCGCCACCGGCGTGGTTGCGGTGGTCGTCACGGTGACCAAATTCGCCCTCGGCGCCTGGCTCGTGCTTGCCGTGATGCCGGTCCTGGTCTACCTCATGTGGCGCGTCCATCAGCACTACCGGCGGATCGAGGACGAGTTGCTGATCCCGCGCGGCGCGCACGTCGCACTCCAGGCCCGCGATCCACGCCTCATCGTGCCGGTCAGCCGGATCGACAAGGCCGCATTACATGCTTTGAGCCTCGCCCGCGGCCTCTCCGAACACGTGTCGGCGGTCCACATCTCGTTCGACGAGGACGGCGCCCAAGCGTTCAAGGAGCGCTGGGCGCGGTCGGTCGGTACCGCGATCCCGCTCGAGGTCATTGTGTCGCCCTATCGATCCCTCCTCGCGCCGATGTTGAGCTACCTGGATGCGATCGACGAGGGCGACCCGGAGCGGCCGATCATCGTCGTGCTCGCTGAGTTCGTGCCGCGGCACTGGTGGGACGCGGCACTCCACAACCAGACCGCGCTGCGATTGAAGCTCGCACTCTTCACTCGTCCGAACACGAGCGTCATCGACGTGCCCTATCACCTTGGCGACGCCGAGGACTTCGAACCGCACTAAGCCATACACTCGCCGCCCGGTGAAACTCACCAACATCCTCGTGCCGCTTGCCGGTACTGCCATCGACCCCGACGTCATCGAGTACGCGATCGCGCTCGCGCGCGCCCACAAGGCGAAGATCACGGCCGTCCATGTCATCGAGGTGAAATGGAACATGCCGCTGGATGCCGTCCTGGACGCGGAGCTCGAGCGCGGCGAGGAGGTCCTGGCCCTCGCGGAGAAGGTCGCCGAGAAGCTCGGCGCGCACATCAGCACAGAGGTGTTGCAGGCCCGCGAGGCGGCGGCGGCCATCGTCGACACGGCCGTCGAGCAGCACAGTGAGCTGATCCTCCTCGGGATGCCGTACCGGAAGCGACTCGGCCGCGTCTACGTGGGCCGGACGGTCGAGGAGGTCTACGTGAAAGCGCCATGCGCGGTGCTCGCGTATCGTCAGGAAGAACCCAAGTGAACGTCGTCATCGTCGGCTGTGGGCGCACCGGCGCCTTCCTCGCGGAGCTCCTCGATCAGGGCGGCGACACCGTGTCGATCGTCGACGTCGAACGGTCCGCCTTCAGTCGGCTGCCCTCGAACTTCAAAGGGACCCCGGTCCTTGGCAATGGAACGGACATGGACATCCTCCGTCAGGCCGGCATCGAGTCGGCCAACGCCTTCCTCGCCCTCACCCAGGGCGACAACCGCAACCTCATGGCCGCCCAGATCGCCAAGAAGATCTTCGGCGTGGCGCAGGTCTTCGCGAAGGTGAACGACCCGATCCGGGCCGCGACCTATCGGGGGCAGGGGATCTACACGTTCTCGCGCACCACGATCCTCGGCACGCTGCTCCATGCCGTGCTCGCCGGCGACAAGAGCATCGGTCCAAACCTCATGAAGGCCGCGATGCAACACGACGAGGAGCTGTCGGCCCAGCTGCCGAATGTGGGGCGCTGATGTATTTCGTCGTCGCGGGCGGAGGCGAGGTCGGCTACCACCTCTCGAAGGCCCTGCTCGAGGCCGGGCACGAGGTGATGATCATCGAGCGCGACCGCAGGCGGGCCCTCTGGATCGAGGAGCAGCTCGGCTCCGTGGTGATCAACGCGCCCGCGGACGAGGGACGGTTCCAGATCCAGGCCGGCTGCCAGCGGGCCGACGCGGTCCTCGCGGTCACCGGCGACGACGAGGACAACCTGATCATCAGCCAGCTCGCGAAGCTGAAGTGCGGCGCCAACCGCGTGATCGCGCGGGTGAACAACCCGAAGAACGAGATCGTGTTCAAGGCGATGGGCATCGACGAGACCCTCTCCTCGACCCGGGTGCTCATGGGCGTCATCGAGCAGGAGCTGCCGACCGGCGGTTTCATGCCGCTCATGCCGCTCACTCGCTCGGACCTCGAGATCGTCGAAGCGGAGATCGCCGTCGGCTCGCCTGCCGCCGACAAAGAAGTCGAGGCCGTCGGCCTTCCGAAGGGCGCGCACATCGGCGCGATCGTCCGAAAGGGCCAGATCCTGCACGCCCACCGCGACACGAAGCTCGAGGCAGGGGACCGGATCATCGTGTTCGCCCCCACCGCCGCCGAGCAGGAGGTCAAGAAGGCGCTCTTCGGCTAGCGCTCGGCCCGCAAGAAGGTTGACAATGGCGTTGATAGGTCTTATACCAATGCTATGGCGCGTGGAAGCCGACCCGTCTATGTGATCTCGATCGCCGCGAGCATCGCCGGCTGCCACCCGCGCACGCTGCGGATCTACGAAGAGGAAGGTCTCGTCGAGCCCGTCCGGACCGATTCGAATATCCGGCTCTACTCCGATGAGGACCTCCAGCGGGTGCGCGTCATTCGCTATCTCACCCAGCAGCGCGGCGTGAACCTGGCCGGCGTGAAGATGCTCTTGCAGTTCCGCGATGCCGCGGATCTGCTCCGCGAGATCGCGAATGCCATCGACGAAGTAGAAGCCCAAGGTACGCAACGCTCAGACATGAGGAAAGAGGCCAAGCTGTGACCGAAGACATTCGCACCTACCCCCCGGAGCTCCCCCTGGTCCCCCTGCGGGAGATGGTGGTGTTCCCGAAGATCGTCCAACCCCTCGGGGTCGGTCGCGACAAGAGCGTGGCGGCCATCGACGCCGCGATGAGCGAAGAGAAGCACTAC
>DATCOR010000302.1:0-2095 GCA_036564585.1 Candidatus Limnocylindria bacterium
ATGTATAGTTATGCACCGATGAGCAGGGCGGCGGTGCTCGGACTCGAGGACGGCTCGGTCTGGTGGGGAGAGGCCTTCGGCGACGCGTCGAGCGCGTCGGGCGAGGTCGTGTTCAACACCGCGATGACCGGCTACCAGGAGGTCGCGTCCGATCCCTCGTACAACGGCCAGCTCGTTGTGATGACCTATCCGCTCATCGGCAACTACGGCGTGTTCGAGCGCGCGGCCGAATCGCGCAAGCCCTGGGTCGAGGCGCTCGTCGTCCGCGAGCTCAATTCGACGTGCCGCGAGGGTACCGATGATCTCGACTCGTACCTCCGCGCGAACGGCGTCCCCGGGATCGCCGGCGTCGACACGCGCGCGCTGACGCGGCGGCTGCGGTCGTCCGGCACGCTGCGCGGCGCGCTCATCCAGGTCCCACCGCACCGCGCGCTCGATCCCGACATCGCGAACGAGGCGGTCGCGAAAGCCCGTGCGACGACGGCGCTCGCGCTCCGGCCGCTCGTCGCCGAGGCGAGCGTGTCCTCCGAGCGCACGGTCGGCGCGGGACCGAAGATCGCGCTGCTCGACACGGGCGTGAAAGAGAACCAGGTGCGCAGCCTCGTGCAGCGCGGTGCCACCGTGCGGGTCTACCCGGTCGAGTCGAGCATGCGCGAGCTGCTCTCGTGGTCGCCCGACGGCATCGTCATCACGAACGGCCCCGGCGATCCGGCGGCGATCCCGCAGGTCGCATCGAGCGTGAAGATCCTGCTGGACATGGCGCAGGGCCGCGGGAGCGGCCGCCCGGTGCCGATCCTCGGCATCTGCCTCGGCCATCAGCTCCTCGCCCGCGCGATCGGCGCCTCGACCTCGCGGCTGCCGTTCGGGCATCACGGCAGCAACCACCCGGTGCAGGACACCGTGACCGGTCAGGTCGTCATCACCAGCCAGAACCACGAGTTCCAGGTCGATGAGTCGTCGCTGCCCTCGCACTCGCAGTTCTACGTGAGCAAACGCAATCTGAACGACGGCTCGGTCGAGGGGCTCGCGCACCGCACGCTCCCCATCCGCACGTATCAGTACCACCCCGAGGGAGCGCCGGGTCCGCGCGACAACGAGCCGGTGTTCGATCGCTTCATGGACGACGTGCGCGACGCCGTCGCGCGCCGGTCGTGACGCGTCACGAGTACACGCTCGTCGACGTGTTCACGGACCGGAAGTTCGGCGGCAACCAGCTCGCGGTCTTCCGTGATGGCAGAGGCGTCCGCGATGAATTGATGCAGGCCGCGGCGAAGGAGCTCAACCTCCCCGAAACGACGTTCGTGGTCCCTGCGGAGCATGGTGGCGATCACAAGCTCCGGATCTTCACGCCCGCGCGCGAGCTGCCCTTCGCCGGCCATCCCACGGTCGGCACCGCCTTCGTGCTCGCGGACTCACGGGATGCGACGCTCCGCCTCGAGGAGCAGGTCGGGACGCTCCAGGTCACGGTGCGCGACGGCTTCACGGAGATGGAGCAGCCACTGCCGAGCTTCGAGCCCGTCGCCGACCGCGACGCCGTCGCCGCGAGCGTCTCGCTCGTTGGCGGCGATCTCGAGCCGGCCCTGCCGATCGAAGTCGGCTCCAGCGGCAACCGATTCATGTTCGTCGCGGTGAAGACCCTCGATGCGGTAAGGCGTGCATCGCCGCGCGGGCTCGCCGAGGCCGCGTACATCTTCACCACTCAGACGGTCGAGCCGGGTTCCACCGTGCACGGGCGGATGTACGCGCCGTGGCAGGGCATCGCGGAGGATCCCGCGACCGGCTCGGCCAACGGGCCGCTCGGGGCGTACCTCGTGCGGCATGGCCTGTCGGACGGCACGCGCATCGTCTCCGAGCAGGGCTTCGAGATGGGTCGCCGATCGCTCCTGTACGTCCGCGTGGGCGGCGATCGCGATCGGATCACGAGCGTGCACGTCGGCGGGCGCTGCGCGATCGCCGGCGGAGGGTGGCTCGACCTGTGAAGGTCCTGATCATCGGCTCGGGGCCGATCCTCATCGGCCAAGCCGCCGAGTTCGACTACGCCGGTACGCAGGCCTGCCGCGCCCTCCGCGCCGAGGGCGTCCGGACGATCCTGATC
>DATCOR010000303.1:0-12988 GCA_036564585.1 Candidatus Limnocylindria bacterium
CGTGCGCACCGCGCGCGCGAAGGGCCTGCGCGAGCGCGCGGTCGTGACGCGCCACGCGCTGAAGAACGCGCTCATCCCAGTGGTCACGATCATCGGCATCCAGGTCGGGGCGATCATCGAGGGCGCGATCATCACCGAGACCATCTTCTTCATCCCTGGGATCGGCCGGCTCGCCGTGCAGGCGATCCCTTCGCAGGACTACCCGGTCGTGCAGGGCGTCGTGCTCGTGGCGGCGCTGTCGTACATGGTGAGCACGCTCGCGGTCGACGTGCTTTACGCGTACCTCGACCCGCGGATCTCGTTCGGTGGCGCTGAGGCGTGAGCGGCGCCACGCTGCCCGTCGCGATCCCGCTGCGCCAGCAGGGGCGGGCGTCGTCGCTGCGCTGGTTCCTGCGGAAGAACCCGCGGATGCTCGTGGGCGTCGTCCTGCTCGCGATCCTGCTCTTCGTCGCGGCCTTCGCGCCGATCATCGCGCCGTATGACCCGATCAAGGTGAGCATCGCCGACCAGCTCCAGCCGCCGAGCTTCGACCACTGGCTGGGCACCGACGACCTGGGCCGCGACGTCTTCTCGCGCGTCCTGTGGGGGTCACGCGTCTCCCTCTCGGTCGGCGTGATCTCGGTGAGCATCGGGTTCCTCGTCGGCGTGTCGGTCGGCCTCCTTGCCGGCTACCTGGGCGGGACGTTCGACCTGTTGGCGATGCGGGTCATCGACGCGCTCCTCGCATTCCCCGCGCTCGTCCTGGCGATCGCGATCACCGCGTCGCTCGGGCCGCAGATCCAGAACGCGATGATCGCCATCGGCATCGTCGCGATCCCCGGCTACGCGCGCCTCACCCGCGGCCAGGTCCTCGCCGTACGCGGCCGCGACTACATCGTCGCGGCGCGGACCGTCGGCGTGCCACCGCTGCGGATCGTGTTGCGGCACATCTTCCCGAACATCGCGAACGCGCTCGTGGTGCAGGCCACCCTGGCGACGGCATTCGCGATCCTGGCCGAAGCCGCGCTCTCGTTCCTCGGGCTCGGGCCGCAGCCGCCGTACCCGTCGTGGGGCCAGGACATCAACTACTCGCAGCGCTACCTCGCGAACATGAAGTGGTGGATGAGCGCCGGCCCGGGGATCGCGATCTTCATCGCGGTGTTCACATTCAACTTCCTGGGCGACGCGCTCCGCGACGCACTGGATCCGCGGCTGCGTCGCAGCGGGTAGTACCCGAGTACTAGCCGAAGCACCCCCACGAGGGGACTGGGAGGCAGGCGGCCAGCGGCGTATCCCAAGGGTCGTGATGCAGGTCAGCCAGGTCGCTTATGACCGATTCGTGCTCGAGCTCCCGGCCGCGGATAACGAGTGGAAGCCGCTCGCGGACCCGGAGCTCGTCGCCGAGACGGCCGCCTGGCTCTGGGACTTCGGACCGACGCCGCTCATCGGCGTCGTCGGGTACGACAAGACCGGGGCCGCTCCCGCCTGGTTCAGCCGCTGGCAATCACGACAGGTGAGCTGGGCACCGGATGGCACCACGGCCGGTCGCGCGGTCATCCTGGCGGATCAGACGGACCTCGAACGCTTCCTCGCTGCGGGCGCCCCCCACGAGCACACCGCGTTGCTCTGGCCGGCAGTCAGCGATGCGAAGACGTTCGAGGCCCTCGTGGCCGGCGGCGCCGCCTGGCTCCGCACGGTCGACGCGCACGCGCGCATCAAGCGCAACGGCGAGGTCTTCGAGCTCACCCAGACCAGCCCGCAGTCGAACTAGGCGGCCGCGCTCGTCCTCGACGCCCGCGCGATCGCGAACCCGATGAGCGCTCCAACGAACGTCACGCCGAGTGCGACCGCGCCCGCCGGGATGTGGGCAGGCGCGAGCTGACCGGCCATCTCGACGAGCGGGATGAAGCCTCCGACGAGCAGCGCGATCGCCCACCACAGCTTCGGAACCAGCAGCGTGAGCCCGACCGAGGCGATCACCAGCAGCCCGAGCTCGATCCCCGTGTCATCGGTCCGCGTGTCGTACGAGGCCAGCGCGAGCCCACAGAACAATGCCGCGATGAGCGCGATCGCGTTCCTCATTCGTCCTGCGTGACCTTCCGTTCCGCATTCGCGCCGAGCTCCGTCGCGCGCAGGTATGCCGCGTACACCGCCTTCGACAGCACGGTCCGCAAGGAGCCCTTCTCGAGCTGGTAGATCGCGGCCGCGCTCGTGCCACCAGGTGAGGTGACCATGTTCCGCAGCTCGGCCAGGTGCCGTCCGCTTTTGCGCGCGAAGAGCGCCGAGCCCTCGACGGTGCGCAGCACGAGCTCCTCGGCCACGCGCCGCGAGAAGCCGAGGTGCACGCCCGCGTCGACGAGCGCCTCCATGAGCAGGAACACGTACGTGGGTCCGGTGGCCGAGAGCGCCGTCGCCATGTCGATGTACGACTCGTCCTCGACCATGAGCTCCTCGCCAAGCGCCGCAACGATCCGCTTTGTGTGTTCGCGCTGCTCGGCCGTCACGGCGTGCGACGGGTACCACGCGGTCACGCCCATGCCGACCTGCGCCGGCGTGTTCGGCATCGCGCGCACGATCGTCGGATGACCGAGGCCGACCTCGAGTGCGTGCATGTTCGCGCCCGCGACGATCGAGATCACGAGCTGATCGGGGCGCAGCTTCCCGCGGAGCTCCTTCATGACGCTCGGCAGGACCTGTGGCTTCACCGACAGGACGACGACGTCGGCCGCCTTCGCCGCCTCCAGATTCGACGCGAGCGCCGTGATCCCGAACTGCTTCGCGAGCTCCGCGCGGCGCTCACGGCGCGGCCCGGTCACGGTGACGCGCGACGGTGGGACGAGGTGCTTGTCGAGGACGCCCCGGATCATCGCCTCGGCCATCACGCCGCCGCCGATGAACGCCATCCGGTCCTTCGCCATTGCGGGAGTATGGGGCTGGCGATGACTGAACCGTCATGCGGCCGGCCGAGCTGGCGCGACCATTTGACCTCGTGAGGACCATCGGCCTGGCTGCGATCCTGATCCTGGGGGCCTGCGGCACGACGCTCGCCGGAGCGTCGCCGTCCCCGACCACATCCGCGAGCACGTCGGCAGCCGCATCCTCATCGGCGGCGCCGAGCGGGAGACTGCCTGGATCGGTCGTCCGGATCACGGTGAACGGGGTGCCCTATGTCGACGGCACCGGCTTCACACTCGTGCCGACGGGTGGTCCGGTCGCGGTCGTGCTGTCCTTCCCGTTCGCCGTCGACCGGTCATCGGTCGAGCGCTGGCTCTCGAAGTCCACTCCGATCGCCTGGACGGATGACCGGACCGCACAGCTGACCTTCAAGGAGACCGAACCGATGGGCTTCAAGGTCGCGGAGACACGTGCGGCCACCGGCGATGCGGTCATCGATTGGTTCACGGTCAATGTGGACTTTCCGGCGACACGCGTGGTCAACATATTCGCGACCGGTGAGGTCTACGCGATCGCGACCGGGGGATCACGGACCGCGGCCGACTCACACCGCGTGAGCGCGGCCGGCGCGCTGACGGTGTCACCGGACGGCGTCCGGGCCATCCAGTACCAGGCGATCGGGCCTCCGACAGCCGTTGTGCCGACGATGATCCAGCTCTTCACGGGTGTGGGAATTCCCCTCGTGCAGCCGACCGCTGCAGAGGGTCCTTTCGCGTTCGCGGACTGGTTGCCCGATGGGCGCCTCGTCATGGTCGGGCAGGGCGTATGGGTCGGGAACGGCGACGGCACCGCCATGCGAAAGATCGCTGATGCGATCGGCGCGGCGGGCGGGCTGCCGTGGTCGGCGGTGCCGAACGTGGCGGGCGACCGCGTCGCGATCTGGGCGTACAACGCCGATGGCCATATCGCCGTGGTCGACCTCAAGGATGGGACCGCCACGCGCGTGGCCGGTCCATTCCGCCGCTATGCGGCCGACGGCACCGTCTCGCTCGCGTGGTCGCGCGACGGGACGATGCTCGCCGGGATCGACAGCGACGGCGAGACCGGAGCGGCCAACGCTCGAGTGCGGATCGTGGATGTCGCCACCGGCCGAACGGTGCGGACGATCGAAGGCGGCGCCGTCAAGATCTCCTCATTCACGGACGGCGAGCTCGTGATCACGCGCGATCCGGGCGAGCAAGGCGCAGGCGCGAGGCTGCTCGGGATCGTGATGGGGTTCGACGGCGTGGAACATCGGCGGTACCAAGGGTGCGGGTGGACGATGTCGCCCGACGCGCGCTACATCCTCCAGTCCGAGTGCGGCGGGGCCGGATTCTCGGGATTCACGATCTTCGAGCTGATCGCGAACAGCCGTCCTCCGACCGGCTTTGGCCTGTCTGGCCAGTTCGGGCGCTTTCTGTCCTCCGGTCGTCTCGTCTTCTACTGAGCCGCGGCTAGAGTTTCCCGCGCATCGACTCTGGGTATGCGCTAGCGGGGTTCCGCATCCGCGAACCACGCCACCGCCCGACCGCTCTGCTGCCCCGTGACGATGATCCCGTGCGCCATGACGAACACCTGATCCAGCTGCGCAGCACCCTGGGTAAAGCCAGGCACATTCGGGATATCCGCGAGGTCCCCGCTGAACGGCAGCGGAACCCACTGCCTCCCGTCCTGCGTCAGCTGTGCCTCGAGACCTCGCGCCCCCGTGCTCGACGGCGCGAAGTACACGGCCCGTTCACCGTTGGCCCCCGCAGGGCCTGTGTACGGCGGCGGACCGAGGAGTCTCCAGGAACGGGCATCGGTCGACAGCCAGATCAGCGCGCTGCGCGCATTCACCGACGGATCGGTGGTGTCAGAGCCGACCGCGAAGTAGCCATCGCTCACCGAGAACAGCTGCAGGAGCTGCGCGCCGGCGGCCGGCTTGCCTTCGACCTGCAGCGCGGTCCAGCCACGGCCGTCGGCCGACCACCACGCGGCCGGCAGGCCGACACCGCGGACGCCGACGCCGCCGCTCGCGACGTCGGGGTCACCCTCTCGGCCGAGCGCGACGAAGCCGTCGCGCACCGCGAACGCGTCGCGGACGATGGCCTGCCCCGACGGCGGATCGCCTCGGATCCACGCGGCGCCGTCGATCGACCGCCACACCGCGGCGTGCCCGGCCGAGTCGGTGCCGATGCCGACGATCGTCGAGCCGCGCGCCGCGAGGTGGTCGATGGTCGCGCCGACGATCGCGAGCGCGTCTTGCGGCTGCCAGGTCAGTCCATCGGACGAGGCCCACGTTTGGACCCGCGGTGCGGAGTCGCGGCCGGTCGTCACGATGGCGACCGCGCGCGTGTCGGTGTCGACGAGCGCGGGACCCAGCGGCACGATCGCGGTGCGCTGCCAGTTGACTCCGTCCGGCGATGCGAAGAGCCCGCCGATGTACGCACCGCCATCGGTCGTCTGACCCGCTGCGATGTAGCCGTCCTTCCAGCTCGCGACCTGATTGATGGCATCGCCATTGGGGATCAGGACCGGTGCCGACCAGCGAAGCTCGGTCCACGGCGCAGGCTTGGTCGCGCTCGGCGTCGGCTGTGACGAGACGGCGACGGTCGCGGGCGCGGACACCGTGGGCGACGCGGTCGCAGGGGGAACCGAGCACGCGGCGGCGATGATCGTTATCACGATCGCGAGCACCGTCTTCAGCGACTCTCGCTCCATCACGAAGGCAGGGCAGCGAGGATCGAGTCCGCGACCTGCTCCGGCTGCGCCAGCATGAGGTAATGGTTCTGGCCCGCTAGCTCCCGGACCGGCCAGCCTTTCGCGCGTGCCTCCGCGGCGGGCTCGGCATACGGCGGGGACAGCAGGATGTACGCGCTCCCGTCGGGCGGCTCGCGGTAGGGGATCTCCTCTCCGAAGTACTCGCGCGGCATCGGGGTCATGCTGCCGATGAGGTTCGCGCGTGTCGCGGCGTCCGGAAGCAGCTCCGCAAGGTCGGTGTCGTTCGCCCATGCGGGCACCAGACCGGCGCCGCGCTCCGTGAGCGGCAGCGCATCCGTGAGGCTGCTGATCTTCCGCGAGCGGAATCCGGCGTCCACGTACACGCACGACGACCCCTCCGACCATCGCGCGACGTGGGCGAGCAGCGGGCCGGCGCCGCTGTGGCCGACGAGGATCGCATTTGGACGCTGGACCATCCGCAGGATCGCGTTCATGTTGCGCACCCAGTAGTGCGGGCCGGTCCTCGTCGAACGGAATGTCGGCGTGGCCACGTGATGCCCACGCTCACGAAGGAGCGTCTCGACCGGTTGCCAGGTGTACGCGCCGCCGTGTGGACTATGGACGAGGACGAAGTTCGTCATAGCTCCTTCGCGAACTCGACCGTCTTCTCGCGCCGGTAGCCGAGCGCCTCCCAGAACTGCATCGCCCACGTGTTGTCGTCCCACACGATGAGATTCAGCTTCGGGCAGCCGAGGTCGCGCAGTCGCCGCTCGACGTCGGCGACGAGCGTGCGGCCGATGCCGCGACGCCGTTCGTCGCGGTGCACCGCGACGTGATAGAGCCAGCCGCGCCGCCCGTCCCACCCCGCGAGCGCGGAGCCGACGAGATGCCCGTTCTCTTCCGCGAGGAGCATGAGCCCCGGGTTGTGCGCGGCGAAGCGCGCAAGCGACGCGTCATCGTCGCCAGGGCGGATCTTGATCCCGCAGGTGAGCCAGAACGTGCGGAGACGATCGCCGTCGCCGTCGCGGTACGTTCTGATCTCCATTTCCCCATACTCGCACCATGCGCTTCGGCCGCTTCCAGATCGACATCTTCAGCGACGGCACGTTCAAGATCGACGGCGGCGCGATGTTCGGCGTCGTTCCGAAGGTGCTCTGGAACAAGCAGAAGGAGGCCGATGAGCAGAACCGGGTGACGATGGACATGAACTGCGTGCTGATCCGCGACGCCGACCACGTGGTGCTCGTCGAGACCGGCGCGGGCTCCAAGCTCACCGAGAAGCAGCGCGGCATCTACGGCATCGAGCGGCCGCCGCAGCTCCTGGACGAGCTCGCGAAGCGCGGTGTCCGGCCAGAGGACGTGACGCTCGTCGTGAACACCCACCTCCACTTCGATCACTCCGGCGGCAACACCCGGCGCGAGGGCGATGCGCTCGTCGCGACGTTCCCGCGCGCGAGCTACGTGTTCCAGCGCCTGGAGTGGGTCGACGCGCTCAACGCGAACGAGCGGACCCGCGCGTCGTACTTCCCCGACGACTTCCAGCCGCTCGAGGCCGCGGGGAAGCTCGAGCTCATCGACGAAGCGGTCGAGATCCTTCCCGGCATCCGGCTCGATCGCGTGCAGGGCCACACCCGCGGGACCCAGACAGTGCGCGTCGCGGATGGGAAGCGCACGGCGTTCTTCTCGTCCGACTTCATGCCCGACCGCCATCACCTGCCGCTCCCGTGGATCCCGGCACAGGACCTCTTCCCGCTCGACACGCTCGAGGCGAAGCGCACGATCCTCGCGCGCGCGGTCGAGGAGCAGTGGATCGTCGGCTTCACCCACGATCTGCCGCGGTTCGGCACGGTCACGAGCGTGGACGGGAAATACCGGTTCACGGAGCTCCCGGACTGACAGCCGGGCCGACGGTCCCGGATCGCGCGTCGACGCTGATCATCGGCGGGGGCATCGTCGGTGTGGCGACGGCCTTCTTCCTCGGTGAGCGCGGCGAGACCGGCGTCGTCGTCCTCGAGCAGGGCGTGCTCGGCTCCGGCACGACGAAGGGCGGGCTCGGCGGGATCCGGCATCAGTTCGTCGACGAGCTCGACGTGCGCCTGTCGCAGATCGCGACGGAGTTCTGGCGCGAGTTCGACGCCTTCACGAGCGGCTCTCACGACTTCGAGCAGAACGGCTACCTGTTCATCGCCGACAGCGCCGAGGGGCTGGCCGCGCTGCGCGCGCCGATGGCGCTGTACAAACGCCTCGGGGTCGAGGTCGAGCTGCTTGGTCCGCAGAAGATCGCCGACCTGGTCCCCGGCATCCGCACCGGCGACCTGAAGGGCGGCCGGCTCGGGCTGCGCGACGGCTACGGGGCTCCGCTCGACGCGCTCGCGGGCTTCGCCGCGGCCGCCGCGCTCGAGGGGGTCCGGTTCGTCGAGCACGTGCGCGTCGACGCATTGATCAGTGAAGGTGGCCGCGTCGTCGGTGCGCGCACGAGCGTCGGCGAGATCCGCGCGGACCGCGTGCTGCTCGCGACGGGTGCGTGGACCGCACCGCTGGCGCGCACCGCCGGCGTCGAGGTGTCGATCTGGCCGTACCGCCGATCGATCATGGAGGCGGCCGGGCCGTTCCCGACGCTCGCGGCGATCCCGATGGTCATCGAGGTGGAGTCCGGTTTCCACTTCCGTCCGAAAGGTGGTGCCCAGCGCTTCGCGATGCCGAACCTCACCGCCGACGGCGCGGTCGAGAAGGGACCGGCCGGCGCACCCAAGACGTTCGAAGGGCCCACTCCTGCGCTCGATGTGCCGCCCCAGCTCGAGCCGTGGGTGAAGGCGCGCGGCGCGTGGCGGATGGAGCAATTCGCCGGCCTCACCATCACCGACAAGTGGTCGTGCAACTACGAGATGACGCCCGACGACCACCCGATCGTCGGCGCCGTGCCCGGCACCGCTGGGCTCTACATCGCGGCCGGCTTCTCCGGCCACGGGTTCATGCACGCACCCGCGACCGCGCAGCTCATCGTCGAGGAGATGCTCGACGGCAAGGCGACCATGCTCGACCTCACCGATCTCTCGATCGAGCGCTTCCGCACGGGCCGCACGCCGTTCACCGCCACGGTGCTCTAGTGCGGGTCACACGGACGAGCCTGTACGAGGGCGCGCGCGACGCGACCGGGACCGCGGTGATCATCGACGTCTATCGCGCGTTCACCACGGCCGCGTTCTGCATCGCGGCCGGGGCGACGGAGGTCATCCTGACCGCGAGCCACGGCGCGGCGCTCAAGCTGAAGGCGAAGGATCCGACGCTGTTCCTCACCGGCGAGATCGGCGGCAAGCCGATCCCCGGATTCGACGTCGGGAACTCACCGTCGAAGATCGAGGGCCTCGATCTGGGCGGCCGGCGCGTCGTACAGCGCACGAGCGCCGGAACCCAAGGGGTCGTGGCCGCGGCGAACGCCGAACGGGTGGTCCTTGGCAGCTTCGTGATCGCCGCCGCGACCGCGCGCTACCTGCGGTCGGTCGGCGGGGACATCACCCTCGTCGCGATGGGCGACGATGGCGCGGTCAAGACGGCCGAGGACGAGCTCTGCGCGACGTATCTCGAGGCGCTCCTCGCCGGGAAGGAGCCGCCGATCGTCCCGAAGCTCATGCGCTTCACCGACCAGGCCGACTGGCCGGACTGGTTCCCGATGCGCGACGCGCTGCTCGCGGGCGAAGTGGATCGGTTCGACTTCGCGCTGCCGGTGACGCGCGAAGATGGGCTGCTGATTGCGCGGCCGACCTTCAGCTAAGGGCTACTCCTGCGCGTGGCACTCGAAGATGAACGGTACTGCCTGCCAGGTGCCACGGGCCAAGACCTCGACCCGATAGCGCTCCGGATGGCCGATGACGTCGCCGAGCTGCTGCTGCGACGCGAGGCTCACCGTCACCCTCAGGGCCCCGTAGACCGGGGCCGGTTCGTTGGTCTTCGAGCCCGGACAGATACGCATGACCTCGAGAGCGCTCAGGACGGGGCTACCCGATGCGATCGGGGCGCCGTCAGGTCCGAGCAGACGGAGTTCACTGAAGGCACTTGGGTCACCACCACCTTCGAACAGGATCTGTTCATGGGGCGTCTCGTTCCGGGACCAGGACACCGCGTGAAGCATCAGCGGGCCTTCCGTCGGCACCGGGGTGGCCGACTTCGAGCTCAGAGATCCTGCGCTCGGATCGCTGGATGTCGGACCCGGCGAGTGGACGGTTTGACCGCACGTGATCATCAGCACCGCCGCGAGCATCAATGCGAGCCCACGTGTCATGTGGCGCCCGTGCGGCTCCGGTTCGCGCGCACCGCAAGCACCGCAACGGCCGTGATGACGACGAGGGTCAAGATGTCTGATGCTCGCGTCGCCTCGGCCGGAGCGGTGCTCGTGTTCGGCAGACCCTGGGCGACGTACCGCGCGTCGCCGGCCGCGATCAGCGTTACGAGCTGGCTCGGCCCGCCTAGGACGAATCGGCCGCAGATGTAGCTGCCGATCGTCGGCAGCGCGATCGCCGTCGGCACACTGAAGATGCCTCCGCCGAACGCGCTCAGAGCTCCGCGAAGCTGGAGCGTGCGCGGACCCGAGCTCTGGCCCGACGTGAACGGGTTCGCGGCGACGGTGCCGCAGTACACGCCCGTGCCGGTCACCCAGTCAGCCGGCTCAGGGATGTAGCCCGCGGCGCCAGGTGCGAGCAGGCCGGTGAAGTACACGCCGTCGATCCCGACGCAGATGTATCCGCTGATCCCGCCCGACGGCGTGAGCGTGCCAGAGCGCAGGATGACCTTGTCCGAGGTGCCGTCGGGCTTCGCGAAGATGAGCCAGCCGTCGCCGCTGATCAGCGCGCCCGAGGAGTTCGGTGCGACGAACGTCGTGACCCTGCCGCAGCCGACCGTCGCTGCCGCGGCCACGCCCGAGCCCAGACCCAAGAGCAACGCAATGGCGCACGCGGCGCCGATCAGATGTCGCATGACCTTCACCACTGCCAATTCCCCCGGTCGGTTCCGCGCATGACCGTCACGTCTGTTGTTGCCGGCGACCGCCGGCAGCCGTCCGTTATCAGCCATGCGGCTTCGCGACCTCGGCAAGGGCGAGGTCCCCACCGGAAGCCCATGAGCCGTCGTCGTTCTGGGCGTCGATCGCGGTCCAGGCGTCCGGGGCACGGAGGAACTTGAGCCGCTGGACGAACGACGTGGCCGACGCGGTCCAGTCGCCGCGCGTCTCGACGACGCGCCCCGTGATCCGCACCGTGACCACGCCGTCGCCGCCGAACCATGCCGGCTCGAAGCGCTCGATCGTCGCGCTGACGCCGGTGAAGTACCGCTCGCGGAACCGACCGGCCGCGTACTGGCGGTTGAGCTCCTCGATCGCTGCGAGGCGTGCCCGAAAGAACGGCGCGTCGATGAAGCCGATCGCGGATCCCAGCCCGCGGACGCTGCTGTAGGACTCGCTGTTCAGATACCAGCCGACCGCGTTGCGCAGCTCCGTTTCGAGTTCGAGCGCCGAGTACCGCGGCCCGGTGCCGATGACCCACTCGCCGGTCGCCGGCTCGCGCAGGTCCATGACCCGGTACCAGAACCCGACCTGCTCCAGCCGCATGCGCCACTCGAGCGCGAGATCGGTCGCGGCATGGTCGACGGCGCGGACGGTGACGTCCACGTACGCCGGGCTGCCCCACGCGCGCATGACCGCGCCGTCGAGCGTCCAGCCCGCAGCGGCGAGGGTCGGCGGCTCCAACCCGGATGGTGTGGAGAGCGATCGCAGCACCACGGTCGCAAGACGTGGATCGGTGAACATGTTCCGCAGGTCGAGTCCTGGATCGACCCCGGGCTGCGGATGCCGCTGCCGGTCGAGCATCGCGACAAAGCTGTCCGTCCAGCCGCCCACCGGTCCACGCAGGTCGGCGAGCTCGGCCGCGGTCGCGACGCGGGCCTGCAGCGGCGAAACGGCGTATGCCGCCGACACGACCGCGACCGCCGGTGTGAGCAGATCCGTCGCCCGCCGGTCCTCGGGCGTGAGCGCCGGCGGGGCGACCTGCGTCTCGTGCGTCGCCTCGGCGTCGGGACCGCGCAGATACGGGCTCCTGGTCGTGCCGTCGGAGACGGGCCCGGGGGCGACGGCCACGGCGGCCTCCGTGGAGGTCGGTGCGGCGGTGG
The DNA here is from genome assembly GCA_036564585.1 of Candidatus Limnocylindria bacterium. Taxonomy (GTDB): domain Bacteria; phylum Chloroflexota; class Limnocylindria; order P2-11E; family P2-11E; genus UBA4735. The sequence continues at coordinate 11,770 of DATCOR010000303.1, forward strand.
GGGCCGTCGCCTGGGGCGCGCTACCGCCGCAGGCCGCCGTGGCCAAGACGATGAGGACGAGGGCGACTCGCGTGCGCATGCGCCGATGCTGCGACGGCGAGGCCGCGCGCGCGTCCGACTTATCCGAGCCGGACGTACGAGTTAGGCGGAGGCGGCGTCCTCCAGCGGCCTCGTGGGAGCGAGTCGCCAGGTCGCCAAGCGCACGCCGAGCAGGATGATCGCGCCGCCGACGATCTCGAGCGCGGTCGGTCGCTCGTTGAGCAGGAAGACGGCCTGCACGAGCGCGAAGACGGGCACCAGGTAGCTCACCATCGAGGCGAGCCCGGCGCCGAAGCGCCGCACGGCGTAGTAGAAGAGGACGAACCCGACGATCGTCGCGAAGATCACGAGGTACGCGATGTCGAGCCACGCGGCGACCGGCCACGCCGGCACGTCCTGGTAGCCGTGCTCGAGGAAGCCGAACGGGAAGAGCATCGCCGAGCCCGCCAGGCACGCCACCGCGGTCACGCCAAGTGGCGATCCGGTCCGCGTGGTGATCGCGCCGAGCGTCGCGTACACGCTCCAGCAGGCCGCGCCGCCGACCATGAGCAGATCGCCGATGAGCCGCTGCGACGACAGCGCCGCGCCGCTCTGCGCGCTCGCGACGACGACGATCGCGCCCACGGTCGCGCATGCGACTCCGGCGACCTTGTTGCGCGTGAGCCGCTCGCCAAGGAAGGTCGCGATGAAGACCGTGAGCACGGGGTTCAACGTCGGCACGAGGACGGCGCCATCGGACGCCGGCCCGAGGGTGAGGCCGACGAACACGAACGCGTTGTACGCGAAGATCCCGAAGAACGCGGCGACGAGCAGCAGCTTCCAGCGCACGAGGCCGAGCGACGCGCCGGTCGCGCGCGCCAGCGCGAGCATGAGCAGTCCGGCGATCGCGAATCGGATGGACGAGAGCTCGAGCGGCGGGACCGCGCCGACGCCGAGCTTGCCCGCGGTCCAGCTGCCGCTCCAGCAGAGGGCAACGGTCACGTACAGGAGGACAGTGAGCAGGGGAGCGGGCACCGCGCGCTACCGTAGCGCGGGCTAGCATCCGAGCGTGACGGCGCGCGTCCTCCTCACGGGCATCACCGGCTTCATCGGCTCGCATCTCGCCGAGCGGCTCGTCGCCGATGGGATCGAGGTCCACGGCATCGCGTTCGAGCCGCCGCCGCACCGGCACCTCGCGGCC
>DATCOR010000021.1:0-6291 GCA_036564585.1 Candidatus Limnocylindria bacterium
TCGGTCACCTGTCGAAGCGCCTCGGCGCGCGAGCGGTCCTTCGCCTCGTCGGGCTGCGCCGGCTGGCGGAGCTGCTCGATCTCGTTCCCGACCGTGCGCCGACGAGCGCGCCACTGCCCGCGCGGTACGCGGCCATCGGGCCGAAGCGCGGCACGGTCGCGCTGTTCACCGGCTGCGTGATGCGTGCGGCGTTCAGCGAGACGAACGCCGCGACCGCTCGCGTGCTCGCGCGCAACGGAATCGAGGTCCTCGTCCCCGACGCGCAGACCTGCTGCGGCGCGCTGCACGCGCACGCCGGGGAGCGCGGTGACGCGCGCGTGCTCGCGAAACGGAACATCGAGGTCCTGGAGCCACTCGCCGTGGACGCGTTCATCGTGAACGCGGCCGGCTGCGGCGCGAACCTCAAGGAGTACGGCTGGCTCCTGAAGGACCAGCCCGGCTGGGCCGAGCGGGGCGAGCGGTTCTCGGCCCGGGTGAAGGACGCGAGCGAGTACCTCGCGGCCGTCGGCCTCGCGGAGCCGCCCGGGCCGGTGCGCGCGACCGCCGCGTTCGATGACCCGTGCCATCTCATCCATGGGCAGAAGATCAGCGCGCAGCCGCGGGCGCTCCTCGCGGCGATCCCGGACCTGGTACTCGTCCCGCTCGCCGAAGCCGATTGGTGCTGCGGCAGCGCAGGCACCTACAACGTGACCCAGCCGGAGCTCGCCGCGCGACTCGGGCACCGCAAGGCCCAGCACATCGTGCGCAGCGGCGCCGCGATGGTCGTCACCGCGAACCCGGGATGCCAGATGCAGATCGAGGCCGCGCTCCGCCGCGAGGGTAGCCGCGTACCCGTCGTGCACCTGATGGATCTCCTCGACCGCGCCTACGCGTCGCGATGAGCGAGGATCGTGGCCGGGCCACGTCAGTCGGGGTCATGGCGCTCGCGCATCTGACGAACGATTCGTACGCGTACATGCTCCCGGCGCTCCTGCCGCTGCTTCTCGGCAAGCTCGGCATCGGTCTCGGGCTCGCGGGAGTCCTGGTCACCCTGTATCAGGCGTCCTCATCGTTCACCCAGCCGGTCTTCGGTCACATGTCGGACAGCGGTGGACGCACGCGTTGGATGGCCTGGACCGGCGTGGCCATCTCGGGTGTCGCCGCGGCCGCGCTCGGTCTCGCGCCGAGCCTCGCGGTCGTCGCGATCGCGCTCCTCGCGGGCGGCATGGGGACCGCGCTGTACCACCCGGTGAGCGCGGCACTCGTCGCGGGCTCGGTGCCGCAGCGCTCGCGCGGCCGCTGGATGAGCGTGTACATCAGCGCCGGCAACTTCGGTCTCCCGATCGGCCCGTTCCTCATCGGCGTGATCATCGCGACGATCGGCCTCGACGGGAGCTGGCTCGTCGCGCTCCCGGCGCTCGTCCTCGCGGCGCTCGTGTGGCGGGTCGGGCCGCACCTGCCGGCCCGGACCGCGCCTGCGCTGCCGTTCCGCGCCGTGCTGCGCGCGAACCGCCGCATGCTCGCGGGGCTCATCTCCGTGTCGGCGACACGCGCATGGGCGACCGCCCTGATGAGCTCGTTCCTCCCGGTCTACGCGGTGAGCCGGGGCGGGTCGATCGTCGACGCATCGCGCCTGCTCACGCTCTACCTGCTCTCCGGCGCGATCGGCGGGCTCATCGGTGGCTGGCTCGCCGATCGCGTCGGCCGCGATCGGGTGATCATCACGAGCCTCCTCTGCGCCGCTCCGTTCTGCGTGCTGCTCGCGCTCCAGGATGCCGTCGGCCCGGCGTTCATCCTCGCGACCGCCGCGAGCGGGATGCTGCTCAACGGATCGTTCGTCGTCCTCGCCGTGCGCGGACAGGAGAGCATGCCCGGGAGCCTCGGCATGGTGAGCGGGCTCATGCTCGGGCTCTCCATCGGCCTCGGCGGCCTGGCGGTCGCGCCGATGGCCATCGTCGCCGAGCGGGCGGGCATCCCGCCGGTGTTCGTCGCCGCGGGCGCGCTCGCGATCCTCGGCGCTGCGCTCATGCGCGCCGTGCCCCACGTGCCGGCGCGAACGGCGATACTCGAGACATCCACCGTGGGGAGCTAGCCGTGGATCTCGGTGCCCTGGCCGGTTCGGCGCTTCCGGCGTTCATCGCGAGCGGCGTGGAGTTCGTCGAAGCGACGACGATCATCCTCGCGGTCGGCGTGACCCGCGGATGGCGCGCACCGCTGTACGGCGCCGTCGCCGCCGCGGCCACGCTCGCCGTCATCATCGCGGCCCTTGGCGTGACGATCGTGACCGTCGTGCCCGAGCACGCGCTCAAGGCGTTCGTCGGCGCGCTCCTCCTGCTATTCGGGCTCCGCTGGCTGCGCAAGGCCGTGCTCCGGTTCGCGGGGATCGTGGCCCTGCACGACGAGGAACGGATCTATCTGAACGAGGTCGCCGAGCTGCGCGCCCGCGGCGAGACCCGGACCGGCTTCGACCGCATCGGCGCGATCGTCGCGTACAAGGCCGTGCTGCTCGAGGGCACCGAGGTCGCGTTCATCGTGATCGCCTTCGGCGCCGGTGGCGCGGCCGCGCTCAACGCCGCGATCGTCGGCGCGATCGCCGCCGGGTTCGTGGTCGTCGCGCTCGGAGTCGCACTGCGCGCGCCGCTCACGATGGTCCCGGAGAACTGGATGAAGTTCGGGGTCGGGGCGATCCTCTCCGCGTTCGGGGTGTTCTGGTTCGCCGAGGGGCTCGGGGCGGAGTGGCCGGGCGACGCGCTCTCGATCCCGATCATCCTCGGGGCGTTCCTCGCGGCGAGCTGGCTCTCGGTCCGGATGCTCGGCGTCATCGTCCCAGGCGGTGCCGAGGTCGCGGCGAAGCGTGTCTAACCTCGCCGGGATCTGGGAGGCGCTCTGGGGCCTGCTGGTCGAGGACGGCTCGCTCGCGATCGGCATCGTCGCGGCCCTCGCGGTGACCTGGGTCGCGGCGATCGCCCTTGCCGAGGCGCAGCGCGATCAGGTCGGGTGGCTGCTGCTCGCGATGCTCCTGGTCCTCGTCGTCCTGAACCTGCGGTCCGCGGGGCGCCGTGCCCGCGACGCGATCCGGCCGAGCTAGACCGCCGGCCCGTCGCGCCGACGAAGCTGCGGCACGAGTGCGACGATCCCGCCGAGACCGCCGAGCACGACGAGGGCCGAGCCCGCGACCGCGAGCGGCGGGGTCAACACCGTGGCGAGGACGCCGAGCAGCGGGCCGTTCAGCACCCGGAACCCCTGCGTCCCGAAGCTGTACGCCCCCATGACCCGGCCGCGGATCGCGTCCGGGGCGGAGAGCTGCAGCGCCGTGTTGTTGAACGACTGCGTGAGCACGGTGGCCGAGCCGATGGCCACCATGAGCAGGAGCGACAGCGCGTAGCTCGTCGAGAGCGCGAAGATGAGGATCGCGACGACCTCGACGACCGCCGCCGCGACGATGATCGGCGCCGGATCGCCACGCTGGCGCGCGTAGGCCATCCAGAGCGCCGCCCCGAGCGCCCCGACGCCGCTCGCGACGAGCAGGAACGAGTAGCCGAGCGTGCCCGCGTGGAGGTAATCGGTCGCGAACAGGACGAGCAGCGAGTTGAAGGTGTGGCCCAAGAAGATGACCGGCAGCATCTCGACGCCGATGAGCCCGCCGATCCGCGGCCGCGCGCGCACGAACGCGATGCCCTCGCGCAGGGCGTCGAGCACGGCCTGCGGCGCGATCTTCGCCTTCGGCGCGAGGCGGATGAAGAACGCGAGGAACGCGAGCAGCGGGACGAAGGTGAGGCCATTCACGAAGAAGCCCCAACCTGGCCCGAACTGCAGGTAGATCACGCCGGCAATGGCCGGGCCGATGACCTGCGAGAGCTGCCGCGCCGTGGAGTTGAGGCTCACGGCCGAGAGGAGCCGGTCGCGGCCGACGATCGAGTGGATGAGGGTCTGCTGGGCCGGGCCGCCGATCGCGCCGGCGAAGCCGTGCACGATGAGCAGCCCGAAGATCCACCACTCGGTCACGATGCCCGTGAGCGTGACGGCGGCCGCACCGAAGGCCGCGGTCATGAGGAGCAGCTGGGCCACGATCTGCACCTTGCGGTTGTCGTAGCGATCGGCGAGGGCGCCACCGTACAGCGAGAACAGCGTGAACGGGATCCAGTGCGCGAAGACCATCATGCCGAGCCAGAACGGCGCCGCGACGACGCCGACCAGCTGGACGACGAGCAGGCCGCGGATCACGTTCTCCATGCCGTCGCCGGTCGAAGAGATCCAGCTCGTGATCCAGTACCAGCGGAACGTCGGGACTTCGAGCGCCGCGAATCGGATGGGCCGGACCGGCGCGTCCTCGGTCGGCGCGGTCAGCGGTGTGGCCACGACGGGAGCCTAGCCGACCGTGCGGTTGCCCTCGCGCGCGCGCGTCGCGTCGCGCACCGAGTCGATCTCCTTCGGTGGCCGATCCTCGATCCCGATCTTCGAGCGATCGGCGTTCAGTGCGGCGATGATCTCGTCGAGCTTCACCTGCGTGGCCGAGTTGTCGCGATAGCTCTCGTGCCCGATAAGGAACACGAGCACGAAGGTCGAGAGCGTGATGAGGAAGCCGAGCTCCAGGGGCTGCGTCGGGAAGCCGAGCGCCGGACCGAATACGAAGTACGCGATCACGAGGACGAGCGCCACGACGAGCGCCCACGGACTCGCGATCGCGCCGTTCACCTTCTTCGCAAGCGCGCCGAATCCTTCATTCATGCGTGCGGTCCGTTGCACGTTCCACGCCCGACGCGCGCCCGTGCGGCTACGGCGTCTCGAAGAGCTGGGTGAACATCCGGCCGTACGACCCGGCGGAGACCACGCCGATGCCGATCCGGGTGAACTCGGGCCGGAGGATATTCTCACGGTGGCCCTCGCTGTCCATGAGGCCGCGATGCGCGACGGCCACCGAGTGCGCGTACGCGAGATTCTCGCCGGCGCGGCTGTAGGTGATCTTCGCCGCCGCGAGGCGGTCGAACGGCGACCCCGTGACCGGCGACTGATGGCCGAAGTACTTGAGCGTGAACATCTCCTCGGAGTGCTCCCGCGCGATCGGCACGAGCCGCGGATCGAGCTCGAGGGCCACCAGGCCGCGGGAGGTCCGCTCGTCGTTGACGAGCTTCAGCATCGCCTGCTCGGCCTCGGGATCCGCGACCTGCGTCAGGCCGTCGGGGAGATCGAGGGTCTGGCTCCCCTCCGCGCCGAGCTTCGTGACGAAGAGCGGCGCGCCCTCGTCCGGGCCGGCGAGCGCGCCGAGCACCGGCTGAGCGGCCGCGACCTGCTCGACGAGGACCTGGCCGATGCGCGAGCCGTCGATGGCCGCGCGGACGTCGTTCCCGACCGGCAGGACGAGCGCCGCGGCGAGCGCGACCGCGGCGATCACGAGCGTTCGGAGGACCGACGGGATGACCCCGAGCACGCGATCGACGATCCCGAAGACGCGCGCGGCGTGCAGCCGTTTCGCGAACGGCACGACGGCGAGCGCGCCAAGGACGCCGGACGCGGCCTCGATCAGGAGCAGGACGGCCACGAAGGCCAGCGTCCGCGCGAGGGGGGCCGCGACGCCGACGCGCTCGAGCACCGAGCCGAGCGGGCTCTGCAGCAGCAGCGCGACGGGGATCGCGACGACCCAGGTGATGAGGCCGTACAAGGTCACGATGAAGCCGGCCCGGATGCCGGTGAGCACGGCCACCACGAGTGCCGCGCCGATGAGCAGGTCGACGGCGTTCAGCGGCGGGGTCTCAGGCGATGCCGCGCAGCTCGCCGGTCGTCAGGATCTCGCGGAGATACCGGCCGGTGAACGACCGCTTCACCTTGGCGACCTCCTCGGGCGTGCCCTCGGCGATGACCTCGCCGCCGGCCTTCCCGCCCTCGGGTCCGAGATCGATCACGTGGTCCGCGGTCTTCACGACGTCGAGGTTGTGCTCGATGACCACGACGGTGTTGCCGGCATCGACGAGACGGTGCAGCACCTCGAGCAGCTTCTCCACGTCCGCGAAGTGGAGGCCGGTCGTCGGCTCGTCGAGGATGTACAGCGTCCGCCCGGTCGCGCGGCGGGAGAGCTCGGTCGCGAGCTTCACCCGCTGGGCCTCGCCGCCCGAGAGCGTCGTGGCAGGCTGGCCGAGGTGGACGTAGCTCAACCCCACGTCGTTCAGGGTCCGGAGCTTCGACTCGACGGCCGGCACGTTCGCGAAGAACGCGAGGGCCTCCTCGACGGTCATCTCGAGCACGTCGCTGATGCTCTTTCCCTTGTAGTGGATCTCGAGCGCCTCGCGGTTGTACCGCTTGCCACCGCACACCTCG
>DATCOR010000038.1:0-5117 GCA_036564585.1 Candidatus Limnocylindria bacterium
ATGTAGCCGGTCGCGCCGATCTCCTCGGCCCAGCGGCGCGCGCTCTCGGCGGCGGTCATCACGACGATCGGATATGTGAGCGCGCGCTCGTGGAACCGTTCTGCGAACGCCCATCCATCGAGGACCGGCATGCGCATATCGAGAAGGATCAGCGCCGGCGCGACATCATCGAGCGCGTCGAGCGCCTCGGCGCCGTTCGCGGCGGTGCGGACCGCTAGCCCCTCGCTCTCGAGGAAGTCGCGCAGCATCGCAAGGATCTCCGGATCGTCGTCGACGACGAGGATCGGCCGGGGAGCGACGGCCGCGTCATCGACCCGGGCGCCCGGGCGCGTGGCCCGATCGGGCGGCCGTGGCCGATCCGGCGCGAACGCGATGAACTCCAGCATGCTCGTCAATTCAGCTTGCCCTCTCCGGCGTCCGGCAGCGCGACGTGGAACGTGCTGCCTTCGCCCACTCTGCTTTCCACCCAGATGCGGCCGCCGTGCTCTTGCGCGATGCCGCGGCAAATGTACAGACCGAGACCGATCCCCGCGTAGCGCCTGGCATCGACGTTCGCCGCCCGGTGGAATCGCTCGAACACGAACGGGAGGTCCGTCGCCGGGATGCCGATGCCATGATCCCGCACGCTGATGCGGATCGCGGTCATGTCCCGCCAGGCGTGCACTTCGACGGGACTGTCCTCGTCGCTGTACTTCAATCCGTTCTCGAGGAGGTTGTCGACGAGCTGCTCGATCCGGCGGGGGTCGAACGTCCCGGTGAGCCGCTCCAGCGCATCGACGACGATCCGCTCCCGCTCGGGCCGGTGGCGCTCCGCCACCTGCCGGACCACGGCACCGACGTCCATGAGCTCACGGTGCACGTCGAGCTTGCCCTCCTCGATGCGCGAGGCGTCCAGCAGGTCCCCCACCAGGGCGGACAGGCGGCGGGCCTCACGGGCGATCCGGCCGATCGCCGGCTCGTGCGCCGCGAGCGCCGGGTCGCGGGCGAACCGCACCTCGAGGATCTGGGCCTGTGCGAGCAGCGTCGTGAGCGGGGTCTTGAGATCGTGCGCCGCGGCCGAGACGAAATCCTCTTTGAGCTTCGCCGAGTCCTCGAGCGCTTGGACGCGAGCGGCCTCATCGATGAGCGCACGGCTCTCCAGGACGACCGCGGCCTGATCGGCAAGAAGCTGCGCGAGGGCCAGGTCATCGTTCGAGAAGACCGGCTGGTGCGCCGCGAAGGCCTCGAGCACACCGATGCGGCGCGAGCCCGCCGTGATCGGCGCCACGAGCACCGGGCCGACGCGGGCCCGCCGGTAGTCGCTCGCGTGCTCGGGGTGGGCCCGCGCGGCGTCGGCGAAGAACTCCGCCCGCTGGGAGGCGAAGACGCGCGACGCGAGGTACCGGCTGTCCTCCGGGACGATCCGCGGCAGGGCGCCCTGCCCGTCGTTGAATCGCAGCCCGCCGGCATCGGCGTCGTACAACCCGATCGCGGCCCGGGCGCCGAATGACGCTCCCGCTCCGCGCTCGAGCTCGCGGATGATCGCGTCGGTCGTGGGCAAGCGCGGCAGCGTCCCCGCGCGCGCGAGGAATGCGCGGAGCTCGGGCTCCTGCCAGTACCGGCGGAGCTGCACCGGCGGCGCGAATCCGAGGAGCCACGCGACAGCCGCGAACAGTGCGAGCAGCTGGGTGGCTCCGGACACGAGCCCCGCCCAGCTCGGCGCGATCGTGCTCCCGGCCGCGACGAGGACCGCCAGCCCGAGCAGGCCCATGCCCGCGGCGACGGCCTGCGTACGCCGCTTCGTGACGCCCGACGAGCGCTGGGCCAGACGGACGAAGCCGAACGCGACGTACATCGCGACGATGCCGAAGTACGCGAGGAGGAAGAGCGTCGCGGCCGGGTCGATCGGTGATCCGGCGGTGACGACGATGATCGCGGACGCGATGAGGCCGCCGAGCGTCGCCGCGCGCATCAGCAGGGGCACGTCGGCGAAGTCGTCGAGCAATCGCAGCATGAGGTACGGCAGCGCCATGACCAGGATCGCCACGATGGAGCTGGTCACGAGGTTGATCTCGACGCCAAGGAGCTCCAGGGCGGGGGCCTCGAGCACCGCGGCCGCGATGGCGCCGAAGAACACGACGGTGTCGACGGCGGTCCGGGTCGGGCTCCGCGAAGCGGCGAACGTCACGAGCGCGAAGATGCCGACAAAGAGCGCGTCCGTGAGGCCCTGAATGAGCTGAAGCGCCGTCATTGGCGCGAAATGCTACTGGCCGGATCGGTCGTTGAGCATGGCCCGAATGGCTTCCCGGCTCTCGCTCGATCGCTCCGGAACCGGTGCCTGCGCCGGCGGGACGATGAAGGCTTGCTCGGCCGGTTGGTCGGCGGCCGGATGCGGCGACTCCGCGTCCTCTGGACCTCCGGCTGCGCGGATCAGATCGCGCTCCGCGTCCGGCGAGTCGAGGCCGATGAGCTTGTCGACGAGCTTGCGATTGCGCATCGAGCGCGCGAGCGCGCCGAGGACGGCCGGGTTGCGGAGCGCATTGGGGTCCTGCTGCGCGAGCGGCGTGAGGGCCACCTCCTGCGCGAGCTCGGTCGACGAGATCGTGACGTTCTCCTTCTTGGCGAGAGCGTCGAGGACGAGCAGCGACTTCGCGCGACGCTCGGCCGTGATACGCCAATCGGTGCGGATCTCGTCTTCGGTCTTTCGCGCCTGGAGGAGGAACTGCTCCCAGCTGAGACCCTGATCCTTCACCCGGGCCTTCAGGTCGGCCATCAGGTGATCGAGCTCGTCGGATACGAGGATCTCCGGCACCTCGACGGTCGACGTGTCGAGCAGCTGCGCGAGGAGCTTCTCAGCGGCGTCGTCCCGGGCCTCGTGGAACGCCGCGTGCGCGAGCTCGCTGCGGACGGCCTTGTCGAGCTCTCCGAGCGTGCTGACCCCGACCGTCTTGGCGAACTCGTCGTCCAACGGCGGCAGGAGCTTCTCCGCGACCTGCGACACGTGGGCGGTGAACGCGCCGGTCTTGCCGCGGAGGTCTTCGTCCGGATAGTCATCCGGGAACGCGAGCTCGAACTGCTTCGTGTCGCCGGCCTTCGTTCCGATGAGGGCGTCGGCCAGGCCCGGGATCGCGTAGTCCTTGCCGAGCTCGAGGTGCGCGTTGCGGCCCATCGGCGGCATCTGCTTGCCGTCGAGCTTCACGTCCAGATCGATCGTGAGCACGTCGCTCGTCTCGGCCGCGCGCTCGACGGGCTTGAGCTCAGCGTGATGCTCGCGCATCCCGGCGATCGTCTGCTCGACCTGCTCGTCGGTGATCGGCGTCGGCTGGACGGTGACCCCGGCCGCGGCCGGGTCGCCGAGCGTGACCTCCGGGCGGACCGGGACGGTGGCGGTGTACTTGAGCGGCTTGCCGGGCTCGAGCTGGCTCACTTCGATGTCGGGCCGGTCGAGCCAGTCGATGCTCTCGAGCTCCGCGATCTCCTTGAATGTCTCGTCGACGACGTCGGCGGCCGCATCCTCCCAGAGATGGTCCGCGCCGTACGTGCGCTCGTAGAGCGCGCGCGGCGCCTTGCCCGGCCGGAAGCCGGGGATCTTGGCGTGCTGCACGTGCTTCGCGAAGGCGCGGTCACTCGCGCGCTCGAGCCGGCCGGCGTCGACCTCGACGTTCATCGCGACGATCGAGCCGGGCTTGCGCTCGATGGTGTGGGTGAACGAGCGGGCGGCCCCGGGCTCGGGCGCGGGCGTGTTGGTCGGCGGCTGCTCTGTCGTCATGGAGACGTCAAGTTTAGGGCTCTGCGGCCTATGCTGGCGAGCACCCCGATGTACTTCTATGAGATCCACGAGCCCGACGACGACCTCGGCACCGCGGTGCTGCTGTCCCACGAGGACCGCTTCTCACCGGAGGAGTTCTTCCGCATGGTCAAGAAGGCCCGCGACCTCGTGAAGGACAGCTTCGAGGAAGCGTCGCTGCCCGAAGCCATCGCGAACGAGCTCGAGCGCTCGAGCCACTTCGTGCACGTCACCGACGAGCGGCTCCTCGCGTCGGTGAGTGTCGGCGACACGGATCAGGACACGTTCCTGGTCGCGAGCGACGACGCCGTGCGAACGGTGTACGTGGAAGGCGACGAGCCGAAGCCCAATGGCGACCGCCCCAACTAGCCAGCTGCGCATCGGCTTCGTCGGCCTCGGGATCATGGGCCGGCCGATGGCCCAGAACGCCATCAAAGCGGGCTTCCCGGTGACGGTCACGAACCGCACGCTGGGCCGGGCGGAGCCGCTTCGGGCCGCAGGCGCCACCATCGTCAAGACGCCCCGCGAGGTCGCGCTGCGGTCGGACATCGTCGTGACGATGGTCACGAACGCGCCAGACGTCGAGACCGTCACGTTCGGCGCCGATGGGATCGCCGACGGCGCGCACGAGGGTCTCTTGGCGATCGACATGAGCAGCATCTCCCCCGTCGCGGCGCGTTCGTTCGCGGAGCGTGCCGAGGCGAAGGGCTTCAAGACGCTCGACGCGCCGGTGTCCGGCGGCGAGATCGGCGCGATCGAGGCCCGCTTGTCGATCATGGTCGGCGGCGACGAGGTCGACGTCGAGCGCGCGCGGCCACTCTTCGAGGCGCTCGGCAAGACGATCGTCCACATCGGTGGCCACGGTGCCGGGCAGGCCTGCAAGCTCGCGAATCAGATCGCGGTCGCGATCAACAACCTCGGCGTGTCCGAGGCCCTCGTGTTCGCCGCGGCGATGGGCATCGATCTCGAGCGCACGCGTCAGGTCATCGCCGGCGGCGCGGGCAGCTCGTGGGCGATGCAGAACTACGCGCCGAAGATGCTCGCCGGCGACTTCAAGCCGGGCTTCATGGTCGACCACCAGCAGAAGGACCTAAGGAACGTCCTCGACGCCGCGTACTCGGCGCACGTCTCGCTGCCCGGAACGGCGCTCGCGCATGCGCTCTACAACGCACTGCAGCAGGACAGCGGCGGTCGCGAGGGGAACCTCGCCATCATCAAGGTCATCGAGCGGCTCTCGGGGATCGAGGCGCGGACCCGCTCCTGACGTGGTGCCCGAGGTGGGACTCGAACCCACACGAGGTTTCCCTCATCGGCTCCTAGGGCCGACGCGTCTACCGACTTCGCCACTCGG
>DATCOR010000045.1:0-7115 GCA_036564585.1 Candidatus Limnocylindria bacterium
GCCGTGGGGCATCCGGACCGCGAGCTTCACCGATCCGGGCGGCCACATCTGGGAGATCGCGCACTAGCCGCTAGGGCTGGTCGCCAACCTCGACGCGGATGCGCTCGATCGCGCCATCGCGGTACAGGGCCACGAACGCCGCGACCACGCGCGGGTCGAAGTGCTTGCCCGACTCAGACTCGATCGCGGCGAGCCCGCGCTCCGGGCTCCAGGCCTCCTTGTACGGGCGCTTCGAGGTGAGCGCGTCGTAGACGTCGGCCACCGCGACGATGCGCGCGGCCAGCGAGATGTCCTCGCCGCTCTTGTGGTCCGGGTAGCCCGCGCCGTCCCAGCGCTCGTGATGCTCGCGCGCGACGGCCCGGCCGGTCGCGAAGAACTTCGCGTCGCCGAGCATCGCCTCGCCGTCGATGCAGTGCTGCTTCATCACGTCGTACTGATCGACCGAGAGCTCGTGCGGCGCACCGAGGATGTCGTCGGGCGTCTGGATCTTGCCGACGTCGTGAAGGACGCTCGAATAGCCGAACTCCTCGATCGTCGCCGGCGGCAGACCGAGCTGCCCGGAGATCGCCTCGACGAACTTGCGAACGCGGAGGAGATGCTGGCCGGTGGTCATGTCCTTCAACGAGACGGCCATGAGGATGTGGCTCACGCCCTGGAGACCGGTGCGGCGCAGCTCGACGTTCGCGTTCTGCTCGGCGAGGAGCGAACGCTCGAGCTCTCGCCGGCGCTCGCGCTCGAGGCGCAGCAGCGTGGCGAGGTCCTCGGCGTAGCGCGTGGCCTGCCGCTCGAGGAGCGCCAGCTCACCGAGCTTCGCGTCGAAGTCCTTGGAGAGCCGCTGCTCGCGCGCGTACACGGCCGCGAAGTCGGTGGCCATGCGCAGCGCTTGGGCGTTCGCCTGCTCGGAGATGCGGATCGCCTGCTCGAGGAGCTGGCGGAAGATGTCCGGGGCCTTCTTCTCGACGTCGGTCGGCTCCGACAACGCCGGGCCGAGCTCGGCGAGCTCGACGTTCCGGCCTAGGCCGGTATGCAGCGCGGTCGATCGCTCGGGGTCCACGTGAAGCTCGCTATGAGGCCGGGGCGAGGATCGTGCGAATGGTGTCGATGAGCTCGAGCGGGCCGAACGGCTTGGTCAGGTACTGCGCGGCGCCCGCGGCGAAACCGACCGCGCGGTCGCTCTCGCTGTCGTGCGCGGTGAGCATCACGATCGGAATGTTCTTCGTGTCCGCGCCGGCCTTCAGCTCGCGGCAGACGTCGAACCCGTTCGGGCCGGCGCCCATGTCGACGTCGAGGAGCATGAGGTCGGGGTGCTCGGCGCGCGCCATCTCGAGGGCCTTCTGGCCGTTCTCGGCCTCGAGGATGGTCCAGCCCTGCGTGGACAGGGTGATCCGCACCATTTGGCGGATCGGGACGAGGTCGTCAGCGATCAGCAGCTTCGCCATGTCGTAGGCACCTTTCATCACGGCCATACCGGGAACGATGGCCGAACTCTAGGGGGGCCGAGACCCCCCGGCGGGGGAACGTCATACGACTTCCTTCGGACGCACTGGCGACTTGTCGCGGGACCAGGCGTCCAGGGTGATCACGCCGAGCCGGGCGGCCTCCGCGACGGCCTCCAGGCGGGAATGCGCGCCGAGCTTGCGCAGGATCGCCTGCACGTGCGCTCGGAGGGTGGCGGTCGAGATCCCGAGCTGGTCGGACGCCTGCGTGGTGGAGGCGCCTTCCGCGAGCAGCTGCAGCACTTCGAGCTCGCGCGCGGTGAGCGGTTCGAGCGGCCGGGGCCGCGACTCGCGCTCGAGCAGGAGCCGCTGGAGCTCGCTCGGGGCGAACAGGATCTCACCGAGCGCGGCGGCCCGGACGCCCTCCACGACCTCGTCGAATGGGCGGTCCTTCGTGAGGTGGCCCACCGCGCCGGACCGGGCCACGTCGGAGAGGACCGAGACCGACGGGTCGCCGGTGAGGATGAGGACCGATGTCTCGGGCAGCGTCGCGCGGACCGTGCGCGCGATGTCGGATCCAGTGCCGTCGGGGAGGTGGTAGTCGGCGAGGACCACGTCGGGCCGCGCCTCGGTCATGCGGCGGACCGCGGTCTGCACGTCGTGGACGACATCGATCACCTCGATCCCATCCGCGCTTCGGAGCGCCACTCGCAACAGCTCGGCGAAGAGCCGCTCATCGTCGACGATGAGCACCCTCGTCCTGGTCTTCGTTCCGATCGTCATGATCCTGTCGCCTCCCCTCGGTCGTGGCCGCGGACACCGGCGGCCAGCGCGGCAACGACTGCCGCGTCGAGCTCGCCACGCTGGACGGACTGCTGAAGGATCTGCACGGCCGCGTCGGCCGACATCGCCGCGCGATCGGGGCGCGCGATCCGGAGCGCCTCGTAGCGGTCGGCGACCGCGACGATGCGCACCTCGAGCGGGATCTGCGGCGCCTTGAGGCCGTCGGGATATCCGCTGCCGTCGAGGTGCTCATGGTGCGAGCGGACGATCGGCAGGAGTCGCGCGAGCGGCCGGAAGGGTGCCAGCAGCTCCTGGCCGAGCGCCGGGTGCTGCTCGATCTGCGCACGCTCGGCGGCGGTGATCTCGCCCCGGCTGCGGACCAGGCCGAGGGGAAGCTTCGTGTTGCCGATGTCCCGGAGCAATGCGCCGACGCGGATGTTCTGGCAGGTCTGCGAGTCGAGACCAAGCGCCTTGGCGATCGCGACCGCGCGGCCCGCGACGCGCTCGCTGTGTCCGGCCGTCGATCGATCGTGCGACTCGAACGCCATCGCCAGGGCGATGAGCGCGTCGGCGGCCGCGTCGACGTCGCGACCGAGCTGGTGCTCGCGGACGGCGAGATCGGCGATGCGCGCAAGCTCGTCATTGAGGACCACGGTGTCGGGGCTGGCCGGCGCGCCCGCGGGCGCGACGCGCAGGACCGTCGGTCCCTCGTTCCCCATCTGGCTCGCGACGTTCGCGTCGGCATCGACGACGAGCAGATCGACCGCGCGTCCTTCCGCGCCGATCGGGATGATCTCGAACTTCGGTCCGAGGATCTGCTCGGCGCGCTCGCGCCGGGCCGTGTCCGCGAGCGCGACGATGGCAGTTGGCCGGCCGACGCGGGCGACCTCGGCCGGCTTCGACAGCCGGGGCCCGCGCACACGGCGCGACTGGCTCAGGACCGCGTCGACCCGCGCGAGGAGCTCCGCCGGATGGAACGGCTTCGTGAGGTAGTCCGACGCGCCGCACGAGAGGCCGCGGACCTTGTCGAAGACGTCGCCGCGGGCCGACAGGAAGATGACCGGGATGTCGGCGGTCGCGCTGTCGCTCTTCACCTGGAGGCAGACGTCGTAGCCGTCGGTGTCGGGGAGCCCGACGTCGAGGAGCACGAGGTCCGGGTGCAGCTCGCGGATGAGCGCGAGGCCGTCGCCACCGGTACGGCCGACCGACACGCTCATGCCGTTCGCCTGGAGGCGCCGCTGGAGGACGTCGGCCGACGCCGGGTCGTCCTCGACGACCACGACGCTGGTCTCCGACTGCATGGCGTTCAAGACTTCTTTGCCTCCCCCAGGAGATGCCGCATCGCCACGACGAACTTCGATGGACGGTCCGCGGGCGCACGCTCGCGGAGATAGCCGTGCAGCTCCTCGGCCCAGTTCGGCAGCTGGCCGACCCACTTCATCTCGATGACCACGTCGGTCTCGCGCGAGAGGATCGGGCCGATGCGGATCGGGACCGAGTCGTCGGCGTTCGTGGTCCACGGGACCGCGAGGTAGATGAGGTTGTGGTCCGCCGTGATGCGGATCCGGTCACCGGGCGCCGCGTACGCGAGCCGGTTGTACTGGGTGACGACGACGGGTCGCGCGCCGGCACGCACGAGCTCGGCGGCCTTCTGGCCGAGGCCGCTCGCTCCGTCGGTGAGGCTCGTCTCTCCGCGGAGGAACGCGGGGACCGCGTCGCCTGAGATCTCGAACCGCTCCTTGCGGGACATGTCGACGGTGTCTTCCTTCAGCTCGAGCCACAGGCGCGCGCTCGTGAACGCCTCGTCCGGCCGCGTGCGGTGGTACTCGCGGAACCGGAGGCGCAGCGCCTGGCCAGCCTCGGCCGCACGGTAGATCGCCCAGTCGTAGGTGTCGCAGTACGCGGTGGTCGACCACTGGTACGGCCGGTCGTCCTGGGCGAGCTGAAGGTGCGAGCCCGCGGTGCGCATCACGAGGCGGGCGAGCTCCTCGCTCGCGATGAACCGGTCCTCGTGCCGCGGAACGCTCTCCGGCTGGACCGAGCGGTCGGCCTGCGTCTCGGAGGTCATTCCGTCTTCACCCGGGCGACGCGCAGCTTGCCGCGGCGCACGAGCGCGTGCTGCACGCGCGCCTCGATGTCGGCGCTGCCCTCGCCGAGCAGGCCCTGCAGGCCCGCCGTCGGCACCGCGCGTCCCTCGCCGTGGAGCATCTGCGCGGCGTTACGGCGCAGCTCGGGATCGTCCGACCGGAGGTTCTGGACGATGCGCCGGCCAAGGGCCCGCCGCAGGCCGAAGGTGTTCGCGACGAAGATCGCGGAGCAGACCGTGCCGAACCCGAGGACGACCTGCGGGCTCGCGCTGATCGCACCGGCCACGAGCACGAGCGCGGCACCGATCTCCGCGACGGCATTCAGGCCGCCGGAGAAGAACGCGCGAGCGCGGGGGCGGACGGTGGCGGCGACCTGGCTGTAGATGATCTGCGTCGCGGGCAGGTGGACCGCCGGAATGACGATCCGCTCGGCGGCCTGGAGCAGCACCGCGATGAGCAGGCCCGCGCCGGCGGTGAGCCCGACGGCCGTGCCCGCGCCGAAGGTCACGAGGTACCACAGCGGGAACGCGAAGATGACGACCGACACGCCGAACCGCCGGATGAGCCCTCCGGTGAGGAAGGTCTGGATGAGCAGCGCCACGATCGAGCCGCTCGTGTACACCGAGGCGTAGAGGAGCGTGTAGTCGTCCTGCGACTGCTGCAGCGTGCCGGCCTTCGATGCGGCATCCAGGCCGGCCGCGAACAGGTAGTTCGCGATCTGCATGAGGAAGTACCAGAAGAAGATGTTCACCCCGAACGGGCGCAACAGCCGGTCGCGCGACACGAGCTTGTAGCCGTTGAGCGAGCCGGCCAGGCGCTCGCCGATGCTCTTCGGCTGGGCCTTCTCGGCCGTGACCGCGCCCTCCCCCTCCGGCAGGTGCCGGCGGAAGATGATCAGGATCACGAACGCCAAGGCGAACCCAGCGGCCTCGATCGCCATGAACGCGTCGGAGTGGATGACCGGGATGAGGCCTGCCGCGAGGAAGCCACCGACGATCTTGCCGACGAGCAGGGATCCGGCGAACAGCGGGAAGATGCGCTTGCTCTGCTCGCTGTCGAACAGGTTGCCTGCGTAGACCCAGAAGATCAGGTAGATCGTGTCCTTCACGACCTGCGCGAGCACGTAGGTGAACCAGTAGTCGGTGTTCGTGATCGGCAGGAGCACCTGGGCGACGATCGACAGCAGCGTGACGAGCCCGACGTACCAGATGAATAGATCGCGGCGGCGCATCCGGCCGACGAGCGAGAAGATCACGCTCGACGCGACGAGCAGGACGAGGGGCGCGATCACGTACGCGATCGGCAGGTACTTCACGCCGACGCTCTTGATGAAGATCGAGTTCGAGCCGACCTTGCCGACCCAGTTGGCGATCACGGTGATCGACAGGAGGGTGTAGAGGAGGAACACGATCGGGCGCTCCTCGCGCCGCACCGGGAACAGGCCGCGCAGCCAACTCATGCCGTCACCGGTTCCGCCGCCGGGACGCGGGCCGCGGACGGGATGGTGAACTCCACGATCGCCCCGGCCTGGCCGCCGTTCGCGACGCCGATCTTGCCGCCGTGCAGCTCGACCGCGAGCTTGCAGAACGCGAGGCCGAGACCCGTGCCCCCACGGCTGCGCCCGGTGTCGGTCTGATAGAAGCGGTCGAACACGTGCGCTGCGTCCGCCTCCGGGATGCCCGGCCCCGTGTCGGTGACCCGAACGACGAAGCTGTCGGCGGATGCCGGCTCGGCGTCGATCGTGACGCTCCCGCCGCCGGGCGTGTGCTTGATCGCGTTCGAGACGAGATTCGTAAGCACGCGCACGATCAAGCCGGCGTCAATGAACACCGTGGTCTCCTCGGGGATCCGCTCGACGAGCGCGATGCCCTTGGCCATCGCCTCGGGGATCAGCTGGGCGAAGCTCCGTTTCACGACGTCCGCGAGCTTGTTCACCCCCGCGACGGCCTCGAGGCGGCCCTCCTCCATCTTGTAGACGTCAAGGAGCGCGTTGACCATGCGGAGGACCTCGGCGATGTTCGCCTCCGAGAGGCCGAGCAGCTGGGCGAACTCGGGCCGGTCCGGCGTGAGCTCGCCCATCCGCGCAAGCTGGAGGAACGCGACCACGCTGTTGGCCAGGTTGCGGATGTCGTGGCCGAGCATCCCGATGAGCTCCTGGCGGGAGCTCTCGAGGCGCTTCAGGTCCTCGTTCTTGTTGCGCAGGTCGTCCTGCAGCCGCTTCATGTAGATGGCGTTGCGGACGCGGGCGAAGAGCTCGACCGGCTCGACCGGCTTGTTGACGTACATGATCCCGCCCGCCTCGAAACCCTGAGCGACGTCCTCGGGACGGTCGCGCGCGGTCACGAAGACCACGGGGATGTTGGCCGTCTTCGGGTCGCCCTTGAGGAGCCGCGTGGCCTGCCACCCGTCGAGGCCCGGCATCATGATGTCCATCAGGATCAGGTCCGGCTGTTCCTTCGTCGCGATCGCGATCGCGTCGTGGCCGTTGCTCGCAGTGAGCGTCTCGTAGCCGTTCCCGCCCAGCCGGCGGACGATGAGCTCGACATTGGACGGCTCGTCGTCGACCACCAGCACCCGGCCGAGCCGCTCGGCCGGACTGATGCCCGAGGCCGACGGCTCGTTCGCCCGCGTCGCGGTCTTCGGTGCCGAGCTGTCGGCGAAGTACTTGCCGAGCAGGACGCGCAGCTCGGCGGGCGCGTAGGGCTTCGTCACGAAGCCGTCGCAGCCGGCCTCGCGCGCGCGTTCACGGTCGGCCTGCATCGCGAGCGCCGACACGGCGATGATCGGGATCTTCTTGGCCCATGGCTCC
>DATCOR010000062.1:0-2416 GCA_036564585.1 Candidatus Limnocylindria bacterium
GTCGACGACGAGTCGGTCGACCGCTTTTGCGTGACCGGTGAGGTGAACGAGCAGCTGGAGAAGCTCCACGCGCTCGCCGACGCGGGCATGACGCAGTTCAACCTCTACCTCATGAGCGGCGACGAGGAGCGGCAGCTCGAGGCATATGGCAAGGACGTGATCCCGAAGCTCCGCGGCGCCCGCGCCACCGCCTAGCGGAGGACGAACCCCTCCGGCAGCGGATCGTCGGGCGCGACCCAGAGCTCCGACCGGCCGACCGTCCACGCGGATCCCGTGACTTCCGGTACGACCGCGTCGTACTGCGCGACCTTGTCCGTCCGCAGCACGCGCCCGCGGAAGATCGTGCCGATGATGCTCTCGACCCGGAAGCTCGCGCCCTCCCGCAGCCGCCCCCGGGCGTGTTCGATCGCGACGCGCGCGCTCACCCCGGTGCCGGTCGGCGACCGATCGACCTCGCCCTCGGCGAAGACGCAGACGTTCCGCGAATCCGCGCCGGGCCCGTGGGCCTTGCCAGTGAGGATCGTGCCGTACAAGAAGGAGAGATCGGCGGCGTCGGGCGAGTCCGGGTGCGTGATCTCGCGGCTGGCCATCACCGCGCGCTTGATCCGCATCCCGACGTCGATGCACTGCCGGAAACCGCTCGGGTCAAGCGGCACGCCGAGGGCGTCGGCGTCCACGAACGCGTAGAACGCGCCGCCGAACGCGAGGTCGTAGCGCACCGTTCCCAGCCCTTCGACCTCGACGGAGTCGTCCAGTGCCGCCGCGAAGGACGGTACGTTCTCGAACGTGACCTCGCGCACGCGCGCGCCGTCGCGTGTCGCGCGCGCGGTCACGCGGCCGGGGGGCGCGTCGTACTTGATGACGTCGCCCGTCCGCTCGCCGGTCTCGAGGAGCGCCGTGGTCAGCGCGATGATCCCGTGGCCGCACATCGTGCTCCAGCCCTCGTTGTGCACGAACAGGACGCCGAGGTCGCCGTCGGGCGTCACGGGCTCGGTCGGGATCGCCCCGTACATGTCCGCGTGGCCGCGCGGCTCGAACACGATCGTCTTGCGAAGACCGTCGAGGTGCTCGCGCGCGTAACGGCGCTTGTCGAGCATCGTCCGCCCCGGGATCGGGTCGATGCCGCCGGTCACGATGCGCAGCGGCTCGCCGGCGGCGTGCGACTCGAGGGTCGTGATGCGCCGCCAGGACCTCGGAGGCGTCCAGCTTCGCATTCGTACGCCCGGGCCGGGCTATGCCCGCCCCGGGCGAGCCCCATTCAAAAGATGGATGGCGCCGTCCTTCATGACGAACGCGACCGAACCGCGGTCCTTGAACAGCGCGATGTTCGCGAGCGGGTCGCCCCGCACCCCGACGAGGTCCGCGCGCTTGCCGGGCTCGATGGTCCCGACGAGCTTGTCGACGCGCGCGCATTCGGCCGCCGTCTTCGTGGTGGCGACGATGGCCTGCATCGGCGTCATGCCGTTCTCGACCATGACCGCGATCTCCTCCGCGTTGGTCCCGTGCGGCCCGACCCCGGTGTCGGTGCCCATCGCGATGCGCACGCCGTGCTCGACGGCCATCCGGAACGAGCGGGTGTGGGCTTCGGCCACCTCCTTTGCCTTTCGGACGGCGTAGGGAGGCATCGATGACGGATCCTTCTCGGCACGGCGGACCACCCACAGCGGCGCGACCAGGGTCGCGACCAGATACGTGCCGCGCTTCTTCATCTCCGCGCAGATCTCCTCGGTCAGGTAGATGCCGTGTTCGATGGATTCCACGCCGGCAAGCACCGCGTTCTTGATCCCTTGCATCGCCTGCGCGTGCGACATCACGGTCTTGCCCGCGGCGTGGGCCTCGTAGACGACCGCGGCGATCTCCTCCGGCGAAAAGCCGGTGGCGCCTGGCTCATCGTTCGGAGACAGGACGCCGCCCGACGTCATGATCTTGATCTGATCGGCGCCCGCCCGAAGCACCTCGCGGGCCACGCGCCGGATGTTGTCGATCCCGTCGACGACGCCGATCGGACGCTCCGGATCCAGCACCGACACGTTCACGCCCGACGGCATGAGCGAGTCACCGTGGCCGCCGGTCTGCGAGAGCGGCGTCACCGCGATGCGCATGCGCGGACCCGGGAAGAGGCCGCGCTCGACGGCCATCTTGACGCCGCGCGTGGTGAAGCCGGCGTCGCGGACGGTCGTGAAGCCGGCATCGAGCGTCTCGCGCGCGTGCACGAGGGCCATCGCGGTGTTCAGGCTCGGCGGCATGAGCAGCCGCTGCTGGATGCTCTCCTGCCCCGGCACGAGATGGACGTGGCAATCGATCAACCCGGGCAAGACCACCAGCTCGCCGGTGTCGATGACCTCGGCACCCTTCGGCGCGTCCTTCGCGATGCTCTGGATGACCCCGTCCTCGATGACGACGAACCGGCCGCGGA
>DATCOR010000073.1:0-2364 GCA_036564585.1 Candidatus Limnocylindria bacterium
TGCTCGGGCTCGACCTCGCCCACCCCATCCTCCTCGCGCCGACGGCGCTGCACCGGCTGGCCCATCCCGACGGAGAGGTCGCGACCGCGCAGGGCGCGGCCGCCGCGGACGCCCTGTACACGGTGTCGACGGCGACGAGCACGCGCCTCGAGGAGATCCAGGGGGCCGCGCCGCAGGGCCTGCGCTGGTTCCAGCTCTACCACCTCGGCGATCGCGAGGCGACCGAGGAGCTCATCCGGCTCGCCGTCGCGACCGGACATCGGGCGATCGTGCTCACGGTGGACGTGCCCCTGCTCGGTCGGCGCGAGCGCGACCTGCGCAATCTCTTCACGCTGCCTGAGGGGATCGCGATGGTCCACGCGCATGAGCCGGCCTGGTCGACATCGGGAGAAGATCCCGCGCGTGGGTGGGCGAGCCCGATCGCGAGCCGGACGCTCACGTGGGATGACCTGACCTGGATCCGCGCCGCGGGAGGCGGTGTCCCTCTGCTGTTGAAGGGCATCGTCCGCGGTGACGATGCGGAGCACGCGCTCAACGTCGGGGTGGACGGCATCTGGGTCTCCAACCACGGCGGCCGCCAGCTCGATGGCGCGATCGCGACGCTAGACGCGCTCGCCGATGTCGCCCAGACCGTCGCCGGCAACTGCGCGATCGTGGTCGACGGCGGCATCCGCCGCGGGACGGACGTCATCAAGGCCCTGGCCCTCGGCGCGGACGCGGTCGCGATCGGCCGGCCGCACCTGTTCGGGCTCGCGGCCGGCGGTGCCGCGGGCGTGCAGCGGGTGGTCGAGCTGCTTCGCGCGGAGCTGGACCTCGCGATGGCCCTTGTCGGCGCGCCGTCGCTGGACAGGATCGAGCCGGATCTGGTCGGCTAGCTCCGCTCCGGCAGCACGCCGCGGGTGGTCGACCACGTGGCGATGCCCACCGTCACGGCCACGGGGGCCGCCGTCATTCCGCTCGACGACCTGCACCGCCACCTCGGCTCGCAACGCCCCCGCGAGGGCCTCGGCGACGCGCGTCTTCTCACGCGGCGTCCACACGATCACACCGCGCCGCTGGAATCCCGGAGCGGGGCCCGGCGGCGAGAGTGGCGACCAGCCACCACGCACGAGGAGCTCGCGGATGCAGAGTGCGAGGGCCTGCCCGTCGGCGTCGGCGTAGTTCAGGTTGAACGGCGTCGCCGGATGGCTCCGCGCCGCACGGAGCACCACGTCCTCGACCCGCGGCCTCGAGGCGCACGGCAGCCACGGTCGCGACTCTATCGGCACGACGCCGATCAGGCCGCAGCGACCTTCTGCTCAAGGCTGCCGCGCTGCACGACGAGGTCCTTCTCGTTCGAGGCGAAGCTCACGATCGCGCCAGAGCGTTCGTCGACCACCGTCGTGAGCGTGAAGCCATGGTTCGAGAGGTACGAGACCACGTAGACCTCGTCGCTGATCCGCTGGAACTCGTATTTCCCACGCGAGTCGGGCGACGGCTTCGCCTCGCCGGCCTCTTTCCAGGTGACGGTGCCATCGCTGGTGAAGCTGTGCTCGAAGTGCTTGCCCTTCATCGGGCCATCCGCGTAGGTCCATCGGATCGTCGTGCCGCCCAGATCCGTCGTCATGCGGTCACCTCCCTATCGCACGCACGATGCTGCAAGGAAAGCGCCAGCGCGGGATGCGTTACGCGGGCTTGTCCTCGAGCCGCACGAAGTAGGTCTCGCACGCGAGCTCGACGAGCTCGGGCGTGATCTCCGACGGCTTGCCCAGGAAGCGCGCGGCCGCGTCGAGATGCCCCATGAGATCGCGCGGGTGGCACGAGCGGAGCGGGATGTTGCGCTGCGTGCAGTACTGCGCGATCCAGTCGGCGGCCTGCGGGTAGAACGAAATATTCCGCGCCTCGCACACGCGACGCAGGATCTCGGCGAACTCCGGCGGCGACGGGGGCCGGATCTCGATCTTGTACTGGATGCGGCGAAGGAACGCCTCGTCCACGAGCGACGACGGGGTGCGGTTCGTCGCGAAGACGAGCAGGAGGTCGAACGGGACCTCGATCTTGCGCCCGTCGTTCGTCGTGAGGAAGTCGACGTCGCGGTCCAGCGGCACGATCCACCGGTTGAGAAGCTCCTCGGGCGATGCGCGCTGCCGGCCGAAGTCGTCGATGAGGAGCACGCCGCCATTCGCCTTCATCTGGAACGGCGCCTGATGCACCTGCGACGACGGATCGAACGCCAGGTCGAGATCCTCGAGGGTGAGCTCGCCGCCCACCTCGACGAACGGACGGGTGACCGGGACCCAGCGGCGGTCGAAGCGCGCGTCGAGAGCGACGAGCGGCTTGTGCCGCGACGGGTCGTAGACCCGGATGATCTGGTCGTCGACGAGG
>DATCOR010000085.1:0-1793 GCA_036564585.1 Candidatus Limnocylindria bacterium
GGCTCGGCGTCGAGCCGGGCGACATCGATCGCGTCGCGCGCGTGTCCGTCGGCGCCGACGTCGCGCGCGGGACGGTCCTCGCGCGCACCGGTCGCCGATTCGCGCGGGCCGTGACCGCGCCGGTCGACGGCCGGCTCGTGCATCGCTCGCATGAGGGCGACTTCTACGTCGCGCCGACCACGGGGAGCTGGACCGTGCGCGCGTCGATGGACGGGACGGTCACGCGGTCCGACGACGCGACCGTGAGCGTCGAGGGCTCGGCGTGGAGCCTCGGCGGTGTGGCGGCGTACGGGCCCGACGCGTTCGGCGAGCTCGCCCTCGGCGTCGACGCGCCCTCGGATGCGCTCTCGCCGGCGCGCGTCGACGTCCGGATGCACGACAAGATCCTGGTCGGCGGCGCGCGGATCGCGGCTGAGGCGATCACGCGCGCGCACGCCTGCGGCGTCGCCGGTCTCGTCGCGGGCGCGGCGCCCGCCGGCGGCCTCCGCGTCGTCTACGGCGACGACGTCACCGCGTCAGGGAGCGCGACCATCGAGGATCGCCCGACGGTCCTCTGCCTGATCGGCTTCGGGAGCGGTCCGCTGCCGAACGAGATCTACCGGCCATTCGTCACGTTCAATGGCCGGCGGGCGGCGATCAACGTCGCGTCGGCGCGACTGTTCGTGTTCGCGCCGGAAGCGCTCCTCGATGGGGCCGTGGAGGCACCCGCGCTCGTGCTCGCCGGCGACTTCGGCGGCGTGCGCGCGCTCGAGGGCCCGACGAGCCTGACCGGCATCACGCGCTTCGCGAGCGACACATACTGCGAGGGCCTCGCGACGAAGGACGGCGTCGTACCGATCCCGAACGTGCTCCCGTATGACGCGCCGCGCTAAGCGCGGTCGCGCTGCGCCGGCGCGGAGCAAGCGTGCCCAGCCGCGGCGCGAACGTGAGCTCGCCACCTGGCAAGCTCGCGAGGTCCGGCTCAAGCGGTACCGCACCGTCGCCGGGTTCCTCGGGCTGGTCCCGCTCGCCGGCTCATTCGCGTGCGATGCCGGAGTGGCCCTCTTCTGCGTCCCGTGGTCGTGGTACATGGCGCTCTGGGCCGCGGTCTTCGGCGCGTTCATCGGCCTTAGCATTCGGCTCATTCGTGAACGCCGCCAATTCGAAGCGCAGCACCCGCGCGCAGGCTGATCCGGGCACGATCGATCTCGTCAGCCACTCGTCGCTCCATACCGAACGGCTGGGGGAGCGGCTCGCGGCGCACGCGGAGCCGGGCACGGTCATCGCGCTCTGGGGCGAGCTCGGAACAGGGAAGACCGTGCTCGCTCGGGGCATCGCGATCGGTCTCGGCATCGATGAGGAGTCGGTCACGAGCCCCACGTTCATCATCCTGCGCGAGCATTTCGGCGGGCGGCTTCCGCTCTACCACCTCGACCTCTACCGCCTCGACCAGAGCCAGCTCGGGTCGACCGGCTGGGAGGAGGCGATCGACGCCGGCGGCGTGACCGTCATCGAATGGCCCGACCGCGCCGGCGACGAGCTGCCACCCGATCGGGTCGACGTGCGCCTCGAGCACGTGGCCGAGACGAAGCGCACCGTGCGCATCGAGCCGACCGGCCCGCGGTCTCGCCGCATCGTCGATGCCCTGCGCGACGACGCCTTCGGCGACAAGACCGCGTGAGCGCGCTCCTCGCGCTCGACACATCGACCGAATGGGCCTCCGTCGCGGTCTTCGACGGGAGCGCCGTGCTCGCCGAGGAGACGTGGCACGCGCAGCGGCGTCATGCCGAGGATCTGTTCCCGACGATCGAGCG
>DATCOR010000097.1:0-2424 GCA_036564585.1 Candidatus Limnocylindria bacterium
GCCTCCGGGCGATTCGCGTGGTACGAGATCGCAGTGCCGGTCGTGGTCCTTGCGATCTTCGGCGCGCTCCACGTCTTCCTCATCTCGATCGGGTTCCGCGGCGATCAGCTCCTCATGCCGCTCGCGGTCGGGTTGACCGGGATCGGCTTCGTGCTCGTCGAGCGCCTTGCGCCGACGCTGCTGCTGCAGCAGCTCACCTGGCTGGTGATCGCGGCGGGCGCGTTCTGCATCACGGTCCTGATCCCCCGCGACCTCTCGGTGCTCGCTCGGTTCAAGTACACATGGGCGCTCATCGGCATGCTCCTCCTGGTCTCGCCCCTGTTGCCGTTCATCGGGCGCGAGATCAACGGAGCGCGCATCTGGGTCGGCATCACGGGCGTCGCGCAGTTCGAGCCGTGGGAGCTGGTGAAGATCGCACTCGTGATCTTCTTCGCGGCGTACCTCGAGGAGTACCGCGAGATGCTGTCCACCCCGCCGCGGCGATTCGGCCCGATCCCGGTGCCGCCGGTCCCGTACCTGTTGCCGATCGTCGCGATGTGGCTGGTGGCCATGCTCGTCATGGTGTTCGAGAAGGACCTCGGGGCCACGTTGCTCTTCTTCGGGATCTTCCTCGCGATGCTCTACCTCGCGACGGGCGAGCCCTTCTACGTCGTCATTGGCCTGGTGCTCCTCGCCGGCGGCGGCTTCGTCGCCTACCACGCGTTCGCCCACGTCGCGGCGCGCGTCGACGTCTGGCTCGCGCCGTTCAACAGCGACCTCCGGTTCGATCAGGCGTACCAGCTCACGCAGGGGCTCTTCTCACTGGGCAATGCAGGCCTCTTCGGCGCGGGCCTCGGCGCGGGCATGCCCGAACGCATCCCGGTCGTGTGGAGCGACTTCGTCTTCGATGCGTTCACCGAGGAGGTGGGCTTCGTCGGCGCGCTCGCGCTCCTCGCCTTCTACCTCGTCTTCGTCTACCGCGGCATGCTCATCGCACTCCGCGCGCCGACGACCTTCCTGCAGCTGCTCGCCGCCGGCCTCTCGTTCATCGTCGCGTTCCAAACCCTCGTGATCGTCGGCGGCAACGCCAAGCTCATTCCCCTCACCGGCATCACGTTGCCGTTCGTCGCCTATGGCGGATCGTCGCTCGTGACGAACTTCGTGCTAGCCGCGCTGTTGTTGCGAGTGAGTGACATCACCGCGCGGGTCCGACGATGACCGGTCGTCGCGCTCCGACGTGGCTCACGTTCGCCAACCGGGTCAATCGGCCCCTGTTGCGCCGCGGATTCGGACCGCGGCCGCAGCACCTGCTCGTTGTCGAGGGCCGCAAGAGCGGCGTCGTTCGCGCTACACCGATCGCGGTCCTCGAACAGGCCGGCGCCCGGTACCTCGTCGCGGGATTCGACGGCGCGGACTGGATCAAGAATGTCCGCCACCAGGGTGGCCGCGCGGTGCTTCAGCGCGGCGCGCGTCGCGAACACGTCATGCTCCTCGAGTTGCCCGTCGGGGAGCGCGCACCCATCCTGCGCGCGTTCGCGCGTAAGGTCCGCGGTGGCCGGGCCTTCGTCACGGTCGCACCGGACGCGCCCGATCACGACTTCGTCACTGCGAGCCCCCTGCATCCGGTCTTCAGGATCGGCGATCGTCGTGACTGACCGCTCGCTCGCGGGGAACATCCGTCGTCTGACGCTGACGATCGCCATCGCGTTCTTGGTCACCTCGATCGGGGTCGGGTACTGGTCGCTTGTCGCCGCCACCGAGCTCAACGCGGATCCGTTCAATCCGCGGCTCATCGCGGCGGTCCGTGATCGGCCGCGCGGCAAGATCGTGGATTCGTCGGGCCGGGTGCTCGCCGAGTCGGTGCAGGATGGGGACGCGTACCGGCGGAAATATTCGGATCGCTCGCTCGCCCAGGTGGTCGGCTACGCGTCGTTCAAGTACGGCGCGTCGGGTGTCGAAGGCGCGTACCAGGAGTCTCTGATCGGCCAGGATCCGTCGGATCTCCTCGGCCAGTGGAAGGCGCGCTACCTCGGCGAGCGCACCGAGCCGGGTTCGGTCGTGCTCGGCATCGACCCGAAGGTGCAGGCGGCGGCCGTCGCGGCGCTCGGTGGCAGGCGTGGCGCGATCGTCGCGATCGACCCGAAGACCGGCCGGATCCTCGCATCGGTGAGCCTGCCGAACTATGACGCGAACGCGCTCGTCGATCCGGCCCAACAGGACGTCGCATGGGGCCAGTTCAACACGGCCACGGACAAGCCGCTGATCAACCGCGTCGCGCAGGGCCTCTACCCGCCCGGATCGACCATGAAGATCATCACCGCGGCCGCGGCGCTCGAGAGCGGATTCGATCCGAACCAGAAGATCCGCGTCGACGACCCGTTCCAGGCGGACAAGTCGTGGGGCGACTACTACGTGCGCTCGTCATCGGGAGCGCACGGCGACTAC
>DATCOR010000108.1:0-5950 GCA_036564585.1 Candidatus Limnocylindria bacterium
CAGTCGACGTTCGTCGAGATCAAGACCCACCTCGGCCTCGACCTCCAGGGTGGCACCCAGCTCATCCTCCAGCTCCATCCCGAGCAGATCCCCGGCGGCACCGCGATCCCGATCGACGACCTCAACACCCAGACCCGCATCGTGATCGACCGGCGGATCAACGGCCTCGGCGTGAGCGAGCCGGTCATCGAATCGCTCGGGGCCGATAAGGTCCTCGTGCAGCTCCCCGGCGTCTCCGACCTCAAGCAGGCCGAGACTCTCGTGACCCAGCAGGCGTTCCTCGAGATCAAGGTCCCGGATGTGGATCCGAGCAGCGGCAGCGCGACCGGAACGTATCATTCACTCACGCCGCCGCTGACCGGCGCGAACCTGAAGCCGACGTTCGTCGAATTCCAGGGAACGAACAACGCCCCGGTGGTGCACTTCGAATTCGGTTCACCCGATGACGCGCGGTGGATCCAGCTCTCGAAGGACTTCCTGAACAAGCCCGTGCAGATCCTTCTCGACGGGAAGGAGATCTCGGCTCCGGTCATCCAGCAGGTCTTCACGAGCGGCACCGGCGTCATCCAGGGGAACTTCACGCCCCAGACGGCGAAGGATCTCAGCACCCTGCTCAACTCGGGTGCCCTGCCGGTCCCGCTCGAGGTCGTGCAGTCGAGCCGGGTCGAGCCGACGCTCGGGCAGGACTCGGTGAAGCGCAGCCTCGTCGCCGGCGCGATCGGCCTGCTCCTCGTCGCGCTGTTCATGATCCTGTACTACCGCCTGCCCGGGGTGATCGCGGTCATGGCCCTGTTCTTCTACACGGCGCTCACGTACGCGGTCTTCCGGCTCATCCCGGTCACGCTGACGCTCGCGGGCGTCGCCGGCTTCATCCTGTCGATCGGTATGGCCGTCGACGCCAACGTGCTCACCTTCGAACGGATCAAGGAGGAGCTGCGGGCCGGTAAGACCCTGCGGGTGTCGCTCGACGAGGGCCGCCGCCGGGCGTTCCCATCCATCCTGTACTCGAACCTCGCGACGATCCTCACGGCGCTCATCCTGTTCAACTTCGGGACCGGCACCGTGAAGGGCTTCGCGCTCACGCTCATCGTCGGTGTCGTGGTGTCCTTCTTCACCGCCGTGTTCGTCACCCAGCTGCTGCTCCACGCGGCCATCGAGTACTCGTCCCTCCGCCGCCGGCGCCTCTGGGGCGTCGAGGAGAAGCCGGCCGAGGGTCGCGGGCCGACCGACGGGCGTGATGGCCGCGCGACGGCGCGGGTGACGGCCTGATGCTGTTCCGCTTCGTCGAGCGCAAGTTCTGGTACTTCGCGCTCTCCGCACTCCTGATCGTGCCGGGTGTGTTCTTCCTGTCGATCGGCGGGCTCAAGCCGGGCATCGAGTTCAAGGGCGGCACGCTGCTCGACCTGCGGTTCACCGTGCCGCCGCCCGCGACCGAGCTGCACGACGCGCTCGCGTCGCTCGGACATCCGGAGGCGGTCGTCCAGGGCGCGGAGGGCGGCCGGATGGAGGTCCGGACGCTCACGCTGACGTCCGACCAGACCGTTGCCGTGGAGAAGGCGTTGAAGGCGAAGTACCCGGGCGAGTACATCGACGACAACGCATCGAGCGTGAGCCCGTCATTCAGCGCCGAGCTCGTGACGAACGCGGTCCGGTCGATCGTGTTCGCGTCGATCCTCATCGTGCTGCTCATCGCGTTCGCGTTCAAGGAGTTCGGCTGGTCCGCGTTCCGCTACGGGATCGCCGCGATCATCGCGCTGCTTCACGACGCGCTCGTGGTCCTTGGGTTGTTCGCGATCCTCGGCTATTTCTTCAACATCGAGGTCGACAGCCTGTTCGTGACGGCGGTGCTCACGATCATCGGCTTCTCGGTCCACGACACGATCGTCGTGTTCGACCGGATCCGCGAGAACCTGCACCTGAACCGGGGCGAGGCGCTCAACCCGGTGATCAACTACTCGATCATGCAGACCCTTGCCCGGAGCGTCATCACGTCGCTCACCGTGGTGCTCACGCTCCTCGCGTTGTACCTGTTCGGCGGCTACTCGATGCGGACCTTCGCCCTCGCGCTCGTCGTCGGCATCATCTCAGGGACGTACTCCTCGATCTTCAACGCGAGCCAGATCATCTCGCTCTGGCAGGAGATCGAGGACCGCATCCGCCACCGCGGCGGGCGCACGCCCTCGGGAGCACGCGCCGCGGCCTAGGACTATCGGCCGTACGCCTTCGCGAGCTGCGCGAGGGTCACGAAGCGCACCGGGCCGCTGTCCCTGTCGTAGCGGAGCGCGTCGAACGCACCGAGCAGCGCCTGGATCGCCGCCCGCTCGACGGGGACGATCGTCCCCGGGTGGCTCACGACCGTGATCGCTCTCCGCTCCGCGGCCGCGGTGCCGGCCGGAGCGAACAACGCGAGGTTCGCGCGGATCTGCGGCTGGATCGTCTGGGTCGTGAAGCCGAAGGTGTTGCCACCGATCGTCGGCGCCTCGAGGAGCGCGAGGTCACCCGTCGCGTTGGCGTCGGTCGATGACGGACGGTACGGCTGCGCACCCGCCGGCAGCGTCCATGGGTAGGGGATCCGGCCGATCGGCGGGTAGTCCTTCGCGACCGCCGTGCAGTCGGCGTTGAAGCCCGATGCCGCGACGGCGCGCAGGGTCGCGGCATCGGCGAAGTCGCCGCCGGCGCGGAACGACGTGGGCGTGGGTAGACCGTGCTGGATCATGAGCTTCACGCCGTAGCCGATCATCGCCTGCTGCTCGTTCTCGGGATACGCGGTGATGGGGACGTCGTACCCGTCACCGCGGCCGGCCCAGCTCGGCGTGGTCCGCGGGACCAGGCCAGCGGCGCGCACGTAATCGGTCCACATGTGCAGGTGGAGCGCGACCTCATCGCCCTTGGCCAGGCGGTCCTTCGTCCAGGCGAGCATCGCGTCCTGTCTTTCCGACGAAACGCCGCTGCTAGTCCAGACCCGCGGGTTCCAGAACACGCTCATCGGGATCTTCAGGCCGTCCGCGATCGCGGCCGTATTCGCGAGCTCGGCGTCGCCGGAAGCGTCGCCTTCGAAGTCGAGCGTCCAGACGACGTACTCGGGCTGGGTCAGCAGGAACCCGTCTGATGCGATGGCTCGAGCGGTGTTCGCATCGAGCTGTTCGAAGACGCGCACCTGCTGGAAGCCCGGAGTCAGTCCATCGAGCGGAACATCGGCCGTCCAGATATCGGCAGCCTGCCGGGTCAAGGGCGCCCTGGCTGTCGGTACCGTCGACGACCCGGTCCCGGTCACCTCGACGTAGGGCCGGCCAGCGGCGACGTCGCCCGCGAAGGTGACTGTGGCGTGGAGCGGGGAGCGGTCGAAGCTATCGGGGAGGGTGTGCCAATGGCGGTCGAGGGACAACGACCCGGCGATGGGCGCCGGAAGTCCCGGGGTTGGAGACGCGAAGACGCTCGTTCGAGCCGCGGTCGGGCCGGCGCTGGTCACGACTGTCTGCGGCGCGCACGTGACGGCGACGAGAGCGAGCGCGCACACCCATGCCGGATACTTAGAGGTCATGACCCTCGTTCCGCAGCGTCGCTGGATCATCCCCAGGTCGGTCGGCGCGTCGGGTGGCGATGTGCCCGATGGTATCCCGGGCCTCGTCGTCCAGATCCTCCGCGCCCGCGGGCTGGCCGATCTCGACATGCCCGCGTTCCTGGCGCCGAAGCTCGCGACCGACGGTCCGCCGATGCTCGATCTCGATCGCGCCGTCGAGCGGATCCGCCGTGCGCTCGCCGCCCGCGAGCGCATCGTCGTTTATGGCGATTACGACGTCGACGGCATCGCGGGCTCGGCGATCCTCGTGCGCGCGTTCCGGCACTTCGGGGTCGCGGTCGGCGCGTACATCCCGAATCGATACGAGGAGGGCTACGGGCTCAATTCGTCGGCGCTGCGCGAGCTCGCCGCCGATGGCACCACCGTCGTGATCTCCGTGGACTGCGGCGTCACCGCGGTCGCCGAGGCCGAGCTCGCGAAGGAGCTCGGCATCGACCTGATCATCACGGATCATCATCACCCGCCGCCCATCCTTCCGCAGGCGTACGCCCTCGTGAACCCGCGCCGGCCCGGCGACGTTTCCGACGACAAGGACCTCGCGGGCGCCGGCGTCGCGCTGCGGCTCGCCCGCGCGCTGCTCGGCGACCTCGCGTACGCGGTGAAGGAAGACGAGCTGCTGCAGCTGTGTGCGCTCGCGACCGTGGCGGACGTGGTGCCGCTGCGCGCCGAGAACCGCGCCATCGTCGCCGCGGGGCTTGCGGCGCTCAACCGCGCGCCGATCACGGGCGTGCGCGCTCTCGCGGATCGCGCCGGGCTGAAGCTCGGGAAGATCGGCGCCTCGGACATCGGGTTCGGCCTCGGCCCGCGGCTCAACGCGGCCGGTCGCATCACCGACGCGTCGGACGCGCTGCGGCTGCTTCTGACCGAGGAGCCCGACGAGGCGAAGGCCCTGGCCGACACGCTCGAGGAGCGAAACCTCGAGCGGCAACGGCTGACGAACGACGTCGTGCGCGGCGCGCGCGAGGCGGCGTCGGCCTACGCCGATGCATGGGCGACGGTCGTCGCCGATCCGTCGTGGCAGGCCGGCATCGTCGGCCTCGCTGCGTCGCGGCTCGTGGAGGACCACGGCCGGCCGGCCTGCGTCATCGCGCTCGACGGCGACGAGGGGAAGGGCTCCTGCCGCAGCATCGCGGGCGTCCACATCGCCGAGGCGCTCGCCCGGTGCGGCGACCTGCTGCCGAAGCATGGCGGTCATGCGATGGCCGCGGGCTTCTCGATCAAGGCGGGGGACATCGATGCCTTCCGCGAACGGCTCGACCGCATCGTCCGCGAGATGCTCGGCGGCGTGCGCCCGATCCCGACCCTGAATGTCGACGCGGCGATCGATCCCGCGGCGCTCACGCCGCGCCTCGCCCTTGAGCTCGCGATGCTCGAGCCGTGCGGCGCGTT
The DNA here is from genome assembly GCA_036564585.1 of Candidatus Limnocylindria bacterium. Taxonomy (GTDB): domain Bacteria; phylum Chloroflexota; class Limnocylindria; order P2-11E; family P2-11E; genus UBA4735. The sequence goes on from DATCOR010000108.1 coordinate 4,970, forward strand.
GAACCCGCGGCCGCACCTGCTGCTGCGCGACGTGCGCGTGTACGGGATCCGGCAGGTCGGCGTCGACTCCGACCATCTGCGCTGCAAGATCACCGTCGGCAAGTTCACGTTCGACGCGATGGCCTTCCGGCGCGGTGACCGGGCAGAAGCGATGACCGACGCCGGCCGCGTCGATGCGGTCGTGACCGTCGGCGCCGGTCGCAGCGGATTCGTGGAGCTCGAGCTGCGCGACTTCGGCCCGGTCGGCACCGCGGGCAAGTTCGCGGACGAGCTGGTGGTCGCGTAATGGCGCAGCCCGCCGCCTCGGACCACGCCGGCTTCGCCGCGCGGATCGTCGGCGTCGCCGACAAGCTGCGGCCGAATCGGAAGCAGATCGACGCGGAAGCCGCGATCGAAGAGATGCTGCGGCACTATCCGGACGGCGACGCCGAGCTGGTACGCCGCGCGTATGCGTACGCGGCCGAGGCGCACGTGGGCCAGCGCCGAGTGTCCGGCGGGCCATACATCGAGCACCCGGCAGCCGTCGCGCTCCTCATTGCCCAGCTTGGGATGGATCCGGCGACGATCGCGGCGGCGATGCTCCACGACGTTCCCGAGGACACCGCGAAGACGAACGACGACATCCGCCGTGAGTTCGGCGACGAGATCGCTCGGCTCGTCGAGGGCGTCACGAAACTCTCGCAGTTCTCGGGGAAGTCGTCCGACGAGCACCAGGCCGAGAACATCCGCAAGATGTTCCTCGCGATGGCCGATGACCTCCGGGTCGTCGTCATCAAGCTCGCCGACCGGCTGCACAACATGCGGACTCTGGGCGCGCTCCCGCCGGAGAAGCAGACCCGGATCGCGAAGCAGACGATGGAGATCTACGCGCCGCTCGCGCACCGCCTCGGGATCTGGCAGATCAAGTGGGAGCTCGAGGACCTCGCGTTCAAGTACCTCGAGCCGGAGCACTACCGGGAGCTCGCCGAGCTCCTCGCCTCA